>NZ_BAAAZF010000001.1:2677500-2895386 GCF_039536765.1 Parerythrobacter jejuensis | reverse complement strand
ATCTCGTTGCTGAAGATGGGTTCATGGCATTCGCCTCGAAGCGGTTCGTGAACCTACCACAAGACGTCGGTTTCAGAATTGTGAGAAACGGTGAATGAGTTACCACACAGTCAAAATCTGAAGGTGCGGCTCGGCGTTTTAAGATAGCGTGATTGTGCTATCGTCGTCCGCTATTCGAAAGTATCGCATCAAAACCGGCCAGTCAGGTTTCCACCCATTGAAGACAGTATGCGCAATGCGCTTGATCTAAGAAAGCAGATCTTAGGCCCTACCCTTCGGGGCCCAAGTCCGCATCCAGATCGCGTGGACGTTTAAAATGGGTGAGAATGCCGTTCTCGCCGCCCAGCTCACTCCAATCGTCGATGGCCAGCTCGATGATCGCGAAGGCGGCGGTGGGGTATTTGATGCTTGCTTCGTCAAAAGCAGCATTTTCGTTTTCGGGCGCGATCAGTTTGAGCAGGATTTCCTGCAGACCGGGATTGTGCGCCACGATCAACACCGCATCGGCGTCGCCCGCTTTTTCGCCTACAACATCGATCATGGTCTCTGCGCTGGAGAGATAGAGGCGCTGGTCCCATTGCGGCACTACGCCCAGTTCTGCGGATTCGAGCGTGCGGCGGACACGCTCCGCCGGGCTGGCCAGTACGCAGTCCCACTGCTGGTCTTGCGCCCTGATATGCGCGCCCATCAGCGCCGCACCGCGCCGGCCGCGCGCATTGAGGCCGCGATCGAAATCCCGGGTGGACATATCGTCCCAATCCGACTTGGCGTGGCGCAGGAGGCCGAGAACTTTCATTCGCTGGGGGATTCCTCGGGGGTCAAAGCAGGATGTGCCGTACCCTTATCGCCGCCCGGAGGCCCCGCGGCAACCCGCTTCAACGCCTCTTCCAACGTGAGGCGCAGAACAGGGGTGCCTTCCGGGAAAGCGCTGAGCAGGCGGCTGGGGAAGGCAGCGGAAAGAACCACGAAGTGCCCGGCATCATCGCGGCTGCGGATCAGGCGGCCAAAGGCCTGTGCCAGTCGTGCCCGGATGATCCGGTCATCATAGCGCCCGCCCCCGCCCGAGGCCCGTCGCGACCGGTGCAGGATCGTGGGGCGCGGCCACGGCACCGCCTCCATCACAACACAGCGCAAGCTTTCACCCGGCACATCGACGCCATCGCGCAGCGCATCGGTGCCGAGCAGGCTGGCCGTGCGATCATCGCGGAAAATATCGGTCAGCGTGCCGGTATCGATCGGATCCACATGCTGCGCGTAAAGCGGCAAGCCCGCCCGCGCGAGACGATCGGCGATCCGGCCATAGACGGCGCGTAACCGCTTGATCGCAGTGAACAGCCCCAGCACGCCGCCACCCGCCGCCTCGATCAGCCGGGCATAGGCGCCGGCCAGCCCTGCCAGATCGCCACGTTTGATATCGGTAACAATCAACACTTCGGCGCGGCCTGCATAATCGAACGGGCTGTGCGCGCTGGAGGTCTTGGGCGCGAGATCGATATGCGGCGCGCCGCTGGCAGCAATCGCGCCTTCCCAATCCTCTCCCTGTTCGCCCCGGTCGGTCAGCGTAGCGCTGGTCAGCATGACTCCATGCGCAGGCTCCAGCACGACCTTGGCGAAGGGTTTCATCGGGTCGAGCCAGTGGCGATGGATGCCGATATCGAATTCGCGGCTGTCATTGCGGTCGACCGCGAACCAGTCGACGAAATCGGCATCGGCCGGACCGCCCAACCGGGCCAGCATCGATTCCCACGCCGCAATCAGATCGATCCGCCAGGTCAGCGAATGCCGCGCGCCCTCGATCCGGGCACGGCCCTGCCCGTCTAACCAGTCCGGCGCGTCTTCCAGCACCGCCTCCAACCGCGATCCCAATGCGATCAGCGGCTTGCGGATGGCCGCGAGCGCACTCTGCGCCTCCTGCGCTGCCTCGATCAGAGCTCCTGGCAGCGCGGCGACCTCTGTTTCGATGCCATAGCCAGCTTCCTGCCCACCGCTTTCGTCGCGGGCATAAGTGGTGGCGCGAACATGCCCGAGCAGGGTTTCCAGCGGCCCCAGCGGCATATTTTCGGCGAGCCGCGCGATCCAGCCGTCCGCGGGCAGTTTGGCCGCAGCCTCGACGGCCGCCTCCACCGCTTCGCAACCGGCATCGTCATAACTGGCCACATCGGCCAGGCGCGCCGCCAGCCCGCGCCTGCGGCCGCGATTTGTTTTCTCCGGCCCGATGATCCAACGCCGCAGCTCGATCGCTTCCTGTCCGGTCAACGCAGCGGCAAAGGTGCTGTCCGCAGCATCGAACACATGGTGCCCTTCGTCGAACACGATGCGTGTCGGGGCCTGCCCCTGATGGCGTCCGCGCGCGGCATTGATCATCACCAGCGCATGATTGGCGATCACCAGGTCCGCCTGTGCCGACGCGCGTGCGGAGCGTTCGATGAAACATTTCCGGTAATGTGGGCAGCCGGCATAGATGCACTCGCCACGCTGGTCGGTCAGCGCTGCAATCCCGCGTTTGCGGAACAATGTGCCTAACCAGCCGGGCAAGTCGCCACCGATCATGTCTCCATCGGCAGAGAATGCCGCCCAGCGTGCCACCAATTGGGCCAGGATGGCGGGACGACCGGCAAAGCCGCCCTGCAACGCATCTTCCAGATTGAGCAGGCAGAGATAATTCTCGCGCCCCTTACGCACCACCACCGGCGGCGAGCCGTCGCTGCGCCGGCTCGGCCAGGCCCGGCGGCTTTCGCCCCTCAATTGCCGCTGCAGGTTCTTGGTATAGGTGCTGACCCATACCGTGCCCTGTGACAAAGACGCCCATAGCGAAGCAGGCGCGAGGTAGCCCAGCGTCTTGCCGATGCCGGTGCCCGCTTGCGCCAACAGGACGTGGGGCAGCGTCTGTTGGTCACGCCCTACGCTTCGGGGGGCGAAGATACTGCCTGCATCCTTGGCATAGGCGCGTTGCCCTTCGCGTCGCTCAGCCCCTGTGCCGGTGAGAGTCTCCAGCTGCGTTTCGACAGCTTCCGGCGCAAGCGTTACCTGCGCGGGCTGTGGCCGTTCCGGCGTTTCTTCCCACTCGGGGAGTTTCGCAAAAACCCACTTTTCGGCCTGGTGCGGGCGCTGCACATGCGGCGCAAGAACTCCCGCCCACGGCCAGCGCAGCTTGGCCATGCTTTGCAGCACGCTCCACGCGCCATCCCGCTCGGCCCAATCGTCGGTTTCACACAATCCCAGCAACTTACCGGCTGCTTCTTGCAGCAATTCGGGCACGCCATCATCGCCCTTTGGCTCCGGCAAATCGAGCGCATGGGCCAATCCCTTGGGCGTGGGTACGCAGAATTTCGCCGGATGGATGAAAGCAAACAGCTCCAGCAGGTCGAGGCCGGATAAATCGGGATAGCCCAGCCGCGCAGCCACCAGCGGCGCGTTGAGCATCAGAACCGGCGTATCCGCCGCCGCATTGATGGCTTCACCCTTGGAGCATCCGCGCGTCAGACCATTGGCCTCTCTCAGCCACGTGCCTGCATGGCTCGCATGCAAGGCCGGAAGGGGGATTGCCGCCATAGATCCGCAGATGCTGGAGGGAGAACGAAATGTAAACACCGCAGGGGCGCGATGTCAGGCGTTGCCCACCACGAAGCAGGCTGCGGCCATTAGCGCGCCGGCCCAGCGATTGGACCGGAACCGGGCCAACGGATTGTCGGGGTTGTCGGCTTCCAGCGTTGTCACCTGCCACCCCAGATGGGCAGCCACAGGGACCAGCGTGAGCAGCGCGATCCAGTCGGCCCGCAGCAACCAGAAGCCCAGGGCCCACAGGCCAATCGCACCGGCATAAAACAACGCGACGCCAGTGGTTACGCTCTTGCCCAGTCGCAAAGCGCTGGAGCGGATCCCCACCATCGCGTCATCCTCGCGGTCTTGCAGCGCATAGATCGTGTCGAACCCGATCACCCACAGCGCCGCCCCGCCATACAGGGCCGCCAATGCATCGAGATTGTCGGTGCGAAACTGCGCCCAGCCGATCAGCAATCCCCAGGTAAAGACCAGCCCCAGCCACGCTTGCGGCCACCAGGTAATCCGCTTCATAAACGGATAGGCCGCCACCAAGGCAAGGCTGGCAAGCGCAACCACTTGCGCCTCCCATCGTAATTGCAGCAGGACCAAAAGACCCAGCCCGCACAGTGCCAGCAACCATGTCCAGGCGACCTTCTTGCTGATCCGGCCACTCGCCACAGGCCGAAGCGCTGTTCGGGCGACTCTCCGGTCAAGATCGGCGTCGACGATATCGTTGTAGACACAGCCGGCACCGCGCATCGCAATCGCGCCGAGCAGCAACCAAGCCAGCAGCGCCAGTTGCCAGCCGCTCCCCGTCAGCCACACGCCCCAGACACAAGGCCAGAACAACAGCCACCATCCGATCGGCCGGTCAAACCGCGCCAACTGCGCCAGATCACGCGGCAATTGCGGCAGGCGCGCGACGAGGCCGCGGTGTTCTGTATCGGGAACGATGTCGGGGGCTGTTTCAGACATTGCGCGCACCCCTACCCAACTCGCTATCACAGCGAAAGCCGGGATCTCTCTCGGCACCCTCAGACCATTCCGCACCTGATCCCAGCTTTCGCCGGGATGCCGGATGTGGTTTAGAGTTCGCTATGCCCGCAACACCCGCCTGGCCGCCCCGAAGCGCACCGCGATTGTTCGTCAGCGTGCCAATCGTTTTGGGCACTCCCGTCATTGTTGATGGCAATGCCGCGCATTATCTCGGCAAAGTGATGCGCGTGGGGGCAGGCGATGCGGTCATTCTGTGCGACGACGCGACAGGAGAATGGGCTTGTACGGTCGCCAACGCCAGCAAGCGCGCGATTACGCTCGATCCGGTGGAGAAACTGCGCGAGCGTGAGCAGGTGCCTGATTTCTGGCTCGTGCCCGCCCTGCTCAAGAAAGATCGCTTCGATATGGTGCTGGAGAAAGCGACCGAATTGGGCGTGCGTGCGATCCGCCCGGTCGTGACCCGCCGATGCGTGGCGGACAAGCTCAATGCCGAGCGCGCGCGGACGATCGTGACTGAAGCGGCTGAACAATGCGCGCGCACCGCCCTGCCCGATTTGGCCGAACCGCAGAAGCTGGAGGCCATGCTGCGTGACTGGCCGCAGGATCGCACGCTCTTTTTTGCAGACGAGCTTGGCGGAAAACCTGCCGCAGACGCTTTCACAGCGCACAATGCCCCTGCCGCCCTGCTGGTCGGCCCCGAAGGCGGGTTCGACGATGCCGAGCGCGCAGCCATTCGTGCTCATCCGCAATCGCAAGCCATTACTCTGGGCCCGCGTATCTTGCGCGGGGAAACCGCCGCCATGGCCGCCACGGCTTTGTGGATGGGCACCATGGGCGATTGGCGCGAGCAACAAGATTAGCAGTTGCACACAGAAACGGAATTTCCTTGGCCTCGCCCAAATCGCAGCCTAACGCGCTGAAATATGAGTACCCGGGAGGACAGCGGATCAGCCGATCCGGTAATCGAGAGCCGCGACCAACTGGTCGCGCCGATGCAAGCTGGCGAAAAGCCCAAGGCCGATTGGCGCATCGGGACCGAGCATGAAAAGCTGGTCTACAAGCGGGATGACTTCCGCGCGCCATCATACGACGAGAACGGAGGTATTCGTGACATCCTCCTGAATATGCAGGATTTCGGCTGGGAACCGGTCGAGGAAAATGGGAAAGTCATCGCCCTTAAAGGTAGTGATGGCGCTGTCAGCCTGGAGCCAGCGGGTCAGCTCGAATTGTCCGGTGCACCGCTGGAAAACCTGCACGAGACGTGCAACGAGACCGGCCGTCATCTGTCGCAAGTAAAAGAAATTGGCGAGAAATGCGGCGTGGGATTCCTGGGCCTGGGCATGTGGCACGACAAGACCCGCGAGGAACTGCCGGTGATGCCCAAGGGCCGCTATGGCATCATGATGAACCACATGCCCAAGGTCGGCAATCTGGGTCTCGACATGATGCTGCGCACCTGCACCATTCAGGTCAATCTCGACTATTCGAGCGAAGCCGACATGGCGAAGAAGTTCCGCACTGGCCTGGCGCTCCAGCCGCTTGCCACCGCCCTCTTTGCCAATTCGCCTTTCACCGAGGGCAAGCCCAATGGCTACCTCTCCTACCGCAGCCATATCTGGAGCGACACGGACCCGCATCGCACCGGCATGCTGCCATTCGTTTTTGATGATGATTTCGGCTATGAGCGCTGGGTCGACTACATGCTCGATGTGCCGATGTATTTCGTCTATCGCGACGGCCAATATATCGACGCCGCCGGGCAAAGCTTCCGCGATTTCCTGAACGGCGATTTGCCTGCCATGCCCGGCGAGAAACCGCGCGAAGGTGACTGGTGGGATCATCTCTCGACGGCCTTCCCCGAAGTCAGGCTCAAGAGCTTTCTCGAAATGCGCGGCGCCGATGGCGGCCCGTGGAGCCGTATCTGCGCCCTCCCCGCCTTCTGGGTCGGCCTGATGTATGACGAGGCTGCACTGGACGCGGCATGGGAGCTGGTGAAAGACTGGACGATGGAAGAGCGCGAGACGCTCCGCAATGCCGTTCCCAAATTGGCGCTGGATGCTGAGATTCCCGGCGGCCACAAGCTGCGCGATCTCGCGAAAGACGTATTGGCCATTTCGCGCCAGGGGCTGACCGCCAGGGGCCGGTTGGGGCAGAGCGGTGACAATGAAACCGGCTTCTTGTCGACGCTCGACGAGATTGTCGAAAGCGGCAAGGTGCCGGCCCAACGCCTGCTCGACATGTATCATGGCGAGTGGAATGGCGATGTCTCGCGCGTCTACAAATATAGTTTCTGAGGAGAGGACCCCGACATGATCCAGATCAACGGCACAATCAGCCTGGCCCCCGGCACAATCGCAAACTCGCCCGAAACGGTCGAAGCGATCAAGACCATGGTCGCCGCATCACGCGCCGAAGACGGTTGCTACACTTACACCTTCGCCCAGGACCTGTCGGACCCGGACACAATCATCATCTACGAGCGCTGGCGCGACCAGGAAGCTCTCGGCGCGCATGGCAAGTCTGCCCATATGGCAGAGTTCCAGAAGGTGATGGCCGCCAATCCCCCGGTTGGCCGCGATCTGCGTATGTACCAGACCGACGACGGTCAACCGCTATAGGAACGGCTGCTTCAGGGCTTATTCCGCAGGCGCTTCCAGCACCGGGCCGCGCGGGCGCAGTTTGCGCTTGAGGCGGCTGAGGGGAGCGGTGATCACTCCGTGCTCCTCCATCCAGTCGTAATATTCGCTATATTTCGGATCTTCGGCGAGGAGGTGTGCCTCCTCCGTCTTGGCGCGCCAGTAATAGATCGCGCTGACGCAGCCGAGGAAGAAGGTGTTGCGGATCATGTCAACCAGCGACCCGTCGGCATTGACGATGAATGGCAGGGTGGCGAACCACCAATAAGCATTCTTTGACAGATAGGCCGGGTGCCGCGTGTAGCGGTAAGGCCCGTTGGTCAGTACACCGCGATAGGTCAGGTTGGAAAAGCGGATGCCGAAAACCACGGTGGCCCAGGCATAGATCGCGGTCAGCACGACCAGCCAGCCGCCCCACAGATATAGCAGCGTCGATTGCTCGGCCAAGGTGTTGGCCCAGCCCGGCGTGTTGACTTCATATTTCAGGATGTTGCCCAGAACGCCCCACGCCAAAGGCGGGTAACAAATCAGCGCCGCGACCCATCCCGACAGGAACGGATTGCCGCTGCGGATATGGGCATCGAGCGGGCGGAACGTGACGAGATAGCCGACTGTTCCGATCTGCACATCGACAAGGAACAGAAGCGTGATCAGGAACAGCGCAAGCGCAACAGGATTGCCCGCCAGAGAAGCAAGATCGGCCTCGACAATCTGCTGGAAACCGCCTGGCAAGATGGAAATCATGAAGGCCCCGAAAAAGCCCTTGATGATCCAGGCCCGCCAGTGTTTCTTCACCTCGTCCCGGTCATAGGCCTCGCGACCCAGCAGCATGGCACCGAAATGCCACGCATGATCGCGTGGATCGACCATGCGCCGGTCGAGCCAGATGACATAGGGCACTGACAGAACCACCATCGGTATCAATGCCACCCCAAGCACCTTCATCGCGAAGAGATACTGGCCTTCCCAATACCACCGACCCAGGCAATATAGCCCGGCGATAATCGCCCAGGTCGCCCACAGGCCAGCAATCTTGACTGTGGAGACGTGCATGATCTCGGACACCGGACGCGCGTTTTTCCAGTCGATACCAGTCGAAGACCGCCAATGGACCTTGTCCACCAGCACCGACCAGATCACCATCGGGCCAGCTGTAAACAGCAACGCAGCGAGCGAGGCGTACGGCCCGGAAAGCGGCCCGCGCGGGCCGCTCAAGGCCAGAGCCTCCGCAATTATTCCGTAGTTGCGGCAAAACAGGATCCACAACGCCAGGCCAAGCAGGCCGGCCAGGCCGACAGCTGTCGACACGTCACTGGCCGGAGGCGGCGGAGTGTGGTGGCTTGCGCGCATGGATATCCCATAGGCGCAAAGGGTTAAACAGCCGGAAAGAGGATGGCGCCTGTGCTAAATCGGGGCGGCACCGGGCCGCCCCGTTAATCCTTAGCGATAGGCGTGGATCGTGCCGCTATCGTCGAGCACATACAGCATGTTGTTGGCCACAATCGGCGGCTGGCTGACCGGCTGCTTGATATCCTGGAACATCTGCGCACTGCCCTCGCCGACGCTGACTTGCCAGATTTCGCCTTCGGAACTGGCAACATAGAGTGTGTTGTTCGCAAGGACCGGGCCCGTCCAGAAGATCGGACCTTCCTTGTCTTTTTCATCCCGGAAACGCGCCAACTGGCTGACCCAGCGCACTTTGC
Source organism: Parerythrobacter jejuensis (assembly GCF_039536765.1). Taxonomy (NCBI): domain Bacteria; kingdom Pseudomonadati; phylum Pseudomonadota; class Alphaproteobacteria; order Sphingomonadales; family Erythrobacteraceae; genus Parerythrobacter; species Parerythrobacter jejuensis. The sequence goes on along the minus strand of NZ_BAAAZF010000001.1, from coordinate 2,886,508 downwards.
CAGTGGCACGCGCAATTGCGAGCAGGCGTGCATCATCGGTCAGCGTAAACACCCATTCCCCGGCGATTGCAGGTGTGGAGATGCCGGCCAGGTTCAATTCCCAGATCCGTTGCCCGGTCACCAGTTCATACGCCGCCATGCGGCCACCCTGGCCCAGCGCATAGACGCGGCCATTGTCGATAATAGGATCGGCATCGATATCGGTCAGCGAGCCGGCCGTGGTGCTGATCGATGTCCGCGCCAGCGCGTCAGACCACAAGGTTCGCCCGTTCTCATAGCGATAGGCCGCCAGTTCGCCCGAGCTGTAGCCCGCTATGATCGAGCCCTGTCCTGCCGCTGGCGAGGCCACGCCGAACACGCCCGCTTGCGCACTGGAACCCGATTCCTGCCACGAGGTCGAGCCATCATTGGCATTGAGGGCAATGATCTGGTTGTCCTGCGTCATCACGATGACAAGGTTGAAAGCCAGCGTCGGTGCATCACGCAGAGGGCCGCCCGGCTTCACTTTCCAGAGCACTTCGCCCGTGTCGGCATTCAGCGCGAGGACTTCGCCGACGCCATTCGTGGCAAAGACCCGGTCACCAAAATAGCTGACCCCGCCGCCAAAGGCAGAGCTGCGGATGCCCGCATCGACTTCCATCCGGTGGTCCCAGACCCGCGCGCCGCTTTGCGCATCGAACGCATGGATGACACCCGATGTATCGACCGCATAAAGCTTGCCATCACCCACCACCGGCGCCGCGCCAAGGCGTTCGCGGTTGCTGGCACCGGCAATATTGGCCGTCCATGCGCGACTGAGCGAGCCGCCCAGCGCCAGATGGCCATAGCTCTTGCTGGCCGTGCCGCCGGCCATGGCCCATTCGGCGTTCACTTGTGCCGGGGGCAGAACCACCGATACACCAGCAAGGCTGGGATCTACCTGCGCACCGGTTTCAATCCGTGACAGGACAGGCACACGATTGCCAATTGTCGGCGTCGTATCATCATCGTCACCGCCGCCGAACAGGCCACCTGCACAGCCAGACAGCGAGACTGCCAGCATCGCGGTGAGGCCCATTCGCAGTGCGTTTGTGCGCATAATCGATTTCATCGGTTCCATCCCGTCCGTATTATTGTGCTGCGGCCTGGCCAGCCGCTGGCGCTGCGCCCGTATCCGCGCCGACTTCTTCCAGCACCTCGTCGACATCCTCGATCGCATCGACGCCGAGCATTCCCGCCATCTGGCGAGCCCGTGAACGCAGCGAGGACGGTGTTTCGTCATCTTTCGCAATCGCACTGAACAAAGCGCCTGCCTCGTCCCGCTTGCCCTGCTCCAGATAGGCCATGGCAACCAGTTCACCCGCGCTTCCGAAGAAAGCATTGTCAGGCACCGCAATCGGCTTGAGGCGGGTGATCACCTGCTCCGGATCAAGCGTGTCGAATTCGACCGCCACCATCCGGATCGTCGCCAGATCACGATAAGGCTGGGGTGCATTGGTATCCGTTGACACCTGTCCGAACAGGCGCGCAGCCGCTGCTGCATCGCCGCGTTCGGAGGCCGAGCCGCCCTGCATCAGCAAAGCGGCTGAACGCGCTGCATCATTGTCGCTTTCCACCAGTGGCTGCAACGTGTCGCTGGCGGTTTCCAGGTTGCCTGCCTCGATCTGGTCAAGTGCGGAGATGAGGACTTCTGAATCCTGCTCCATTGCCGCCTGTTGCTGGCTATCCCACCATAAATATCCGCCAAATCCTGCCAGGCCCAGCACCAGTGCCGCCGCCAGCGGGCGACCATAGGTCTTGCCGAATGTCTCGTACTGATCCTGCCGGACCGCATCGTCGACTTCGCGCAGCAGCGCCTCGTCTTCGGCGGCTTTCTTCTGGGCCTTCTTGTCCTCGTCGGACTTCGCCAGTGCTTTGGAGTCTTTGGGTGTCAGCGCCACGTGCGGGCTCGTTTCTTTCTGCGGGAGGATATGGTTTGCGCGTCTTTAGTGTTGGGGCACTGCCAAATCAACACGGAGACGCGTGAACCGCAGGTGAAGTTGTGGAGCGAAAGCGGGCCAAGCAAGGCTCGCGGGCTGATTCAGGTCAGAGCATCGCGCCCCATCGCGTTCGCATAAAGCCGGCGATAGGCCGCGATCATTTTCGTCTCGTCGAATTCTGCCCGGGCCCGTTCCTTGTTGGCGCGGCCGATCCGGGTCCGCTTCTGCGCGTCCTGGGCCAGTTCCAGCATCGCTTCGGACAGGGCCTTCTCGTCACCCGGCGTGGTAATCAGCGCGCGATTGTCGTCGGCGACCATATGCGCGATGTCGCCCACAGCAGGCGCTACGACGGGCAAGCTGGCGGCCATCGCTTCGATAACCGAGATAGGCGCTTGCTCCGAATTGGAAGACAGCGCGAAAATGTCGAACAGGCCGACATAGCGGGCCGGATCGGCTGCAAAACCAGGCATATGCACGCGGTGGCTGATATTGTGCTTTGCCGCTTCCTCGCGGATCGCTTCAGCCTCGGGGCCGTCACCTACGATGACCAACTGCCAAGGTTCGGGCAATGCCGCAAAGGCGCGAACCATCAACGGCAGGTTCTTGATCGGTCGCAATCCTGCCAGGGTACCGACCCATTTCTCGCCTTCCTGCTTGATCACTCCGCGCAAGGCGTCAGGGCCAGGCTTCTTTGCGAATGCCTTGGTATCGATCCCGTTGGCGATATGCTTGACCCTGCCGATCGGCTGGTCCCATTGTTCCAACGCGATCCCTTCCAGCAGTTCGGACGGAACGACGAGCGCGCTGGTCTTTCCCAAGGCAATCTTGCGATAGAGATTACGCTGCCATTTCAATCCATTCTGCTCGTCTTCGTTGAAGCCGTCTTCATGGTGGATCAACGGCGGCAGGCCGAGCGCATCCTTGAACAGCGTATGCGCAAACACGGCGTCTATGGCGCCCCAATTATAGGTCAGCACCAAATCATATGATGCCATCGCCTTGGCCAGTTTCTGCAGACGGCCCGGCCACGGCTTTCCTTGAAGCGACGGGAAGTCTGTCGGGTAAACCACACGCGCGCCTCGTGAGAAATGCTGCGCCGCGCCCAGTTCGCCCGCTTCACCGGTGACGATGGCATGTTCGACGGTTGGCCCGAACGCGTTGATCAGCCGGACACAGCGCAATTCCTTGCCGCCGGCTGCGAAGGTCGAATGCAGATGGAGAATGCGCGCCGTGGGCGCCTTGGCCTTGCTCACGCCAATGGCTCCAGCAAGCGGTCGATTGCTGCGACCGCTTCGGGCTCGGTCAGCAACGGCGCATGGCCGGTATCGGCAATCGTCACAACTTCCATACCGGAATGGCGCGACTGCATTTGCGCGACGGTTTCGGGCGAGAGGATGTTGGAGTGCGCGCCCCGCACGAGCAGCAGCGGCGTTCCGGCCAAGGCCTCAAACGCTGGCCAACCGTCAGGCGGTACGGCGTTGCTGTCGGCTGCACGGAAAGGGTCTGCGATCGCCATGTCATAGTCAAAACTGATCCGGCCGCCCTGCCCGATTACCATGACGCGTTTGGCCATAGCCAGCCAGTCTTCCAGACCAAAGCCGGGATGGGCATGGGCATGGACCTCTTCCAGCGCCTTGGCTGCGTGGATCCAGGTAGGGAAGCTGCCCCCTTGCCCGACATAGGAGCGGATCCCTTCGATCCCTTCAGGCTCGACCACCGGCCCGATATCATTGAGAACAGCCCCGACAATCCGTTCCGGCCCGGCCAGCGCCAGCAGCATCGTCATCAACCCACCAAGCGATGTGCCGATGGCGATGAAACGGCTGATATCGAGCTGTTTGAGCAGGATTTCGACATCCTGGACATAGCGCGGCGGTGCGTAGCTCTCGCTGCCCTTGGCATAATCGCTGTTCCCGCGGCCGCGCATCTCGGGCACGATCACGCGGCGATTGCCCGCCAGATGCGCAGCAAGCTCGGCAAAATCACGCGCGTTGCGGGTCAATCCGTGCATGCACACAACCGGTACATGTTCCGGATCGCCAGAATAATCGCGATAATGCAGCTTGAGACCGTCATCGCTTTCCCAGAAGCGATCGGCAAATGGCTGGTCCATGGAAAATTTCGGTCCCGGAATTCTTGTGTCACCCGCTTGCACCGGCAAGCACTCACCGCCACTATCGCGCGATGCGCGCAGAACCGCAAGCAACCTCGTATCAGCCGGAGCGTGCAATCGAACAATTGTCCGCTTGGTTGGCCGCGCCGGTCGAACCGGCGGACTTCCCGAAAACACAGCTGCGTTTCCGCAATGATCGCTGGGCTGCTGCCGTGGGTCTGGCCGAACTGACGGACCGGCAATGGGAACAGCATTTCGGCAGGTTCGAGCCTTTGCCCAAGACCCTGCTCCAGCCACTCGCCCTTAAGTATCACGGCCACCAATTCCGCGTCTATAATCCGGAGATCGGCGATGGGCGCGGCTTTACCTTCGCCCAGATGCGCGATGGTGAGGGTCGGCTGCTCGATCTGGGCACCAAGGGATCGGGCACCACCCCCTTCAGCCGCAGTGCCGATGGGCGGCTGACTCTGAAGGGCGCAATGCGTGAAATCCTGGCGACAGAGTTTCTCGAGGCATTGGGTGCCAACACATCGAAGACATTCTCGGTGATCGAAACCGGCGAAGAGCTTTGGCGCGGTGACGAACCTTCCCCCACCCGCTCCGCCGTGATGGTCCGGCTCAGCCATTCGCATGTCCGGATAGGCACGTTCCAAAGGCTGTTGGTGGAGGATGAGCCCGATCACATGGCGGCGCTGGTGGACTATTGCCTGGCCCAATTCCCGGGGCCGATGCCGCCAGCTGATGCACCGGGCCGTGAAGAACCCGCGGTACAATTGATGCACCAGGTGGTCGAACGCATGGCCGACCTCGCTGCCAGCTACATGGTCGCCGGATTCGTCCATGGCGTGCTCAATACAGACAACATGAATATCACTGGCGAGAGCTTCGATTACGGCCCGTGGCGCTGGCTGCCGGCGTGGGATTCCGGCTTTACGGCGGCCTATTTCGACCAGAACGGGCTCTATGCATTTGGCCGCCAGCCCGAGGCAATACATTGGAATCTTGGCCAATTTGCAGTTTCTCTGCGTGCGCTGACAGAAGCCGATCCGCTGATCGCAGCCCTCAATCGCTTCGGGCCGCTCTATGCCGAGGCGACGGCCCGGCGGTGGTGCTGGCGACTGGGATTGAAGCCTCTTGGCATGGAGCAGGATACGGCCATGGTAGCGGCGTGCGAAAAGGAATTGCGCGAGGGCAAATGGCAACCCGACGCCTTCTTCTTTCGCCACCGGAGCGGAGCTTCGGCGGAAGGAGAACTGGCGTCTGTGTTCGAGCCTTACGAGCGCCAGGAGAACGAGCATTCCTACTGGTCGGACGGGCAGCCCGAAACGATGCTGGTGGATGAAGTCGAGACCCTGTGGTCTGCCATCGCCGAGCGGGATGATTGGCTACCGCTCCAGGACAAGATCGCGGCCATTCGCAGGATGGGGGAAGCGCATGGAATTGCTCCACAACCGCAGGGAAACACGCCGCGCGAAGATTGACCAAAGCGCCAGACGCGCTAGAGAATGCCAGCGACAGGACAGGGACGTTTGGCAATGCTGCGAGGCATCGCTGAATTCGGGAAAGTGATCGCCTTACTTTGAGCCAGAACGAAATCATTTCATTCGAACCTGCGACCGGAGAAGAGCTCTGGCGTGGAAAGGTCGGGGATGTCGATGCTGCTGTCGATCGGGCGCGGCGGGCATGGCCAGCCTGGGCGGCCAAGCCATTGGCAAACCGGATGGAACTGTGCCGCCGTTTCGCCAATGAAGTGCGCGCCGCGAGCGACAGATTTGCCGAGCTGATTGCCAAGGAAACCGGCAAACCCTTGTGGGAAGCGCGGACCGAAGTCGAAGCGGTGATCAACAAGGTCGAAATCTCGATCAACGCCTATGCCGAACGTACCGGCCAGAAAAAGCTCGATGGCGCTCTGGCAGGCTCGGCCGCACTACGGCACAAACCGCACGGTGTAATGGTTGTCCTCGGGCCCTATAATTTCCCCGCCCACCTGCCCAATGGCCATATCGTTCCGGCATTGATCGCCGGCAATGTGGTGATTTTCAAACCCAGCGAAAAAACGCCCGCTGTCGGCGAGTTGCTGATGGAGTGTTTCACCAAAGCCGGCATGTCGGCGGCTGTGGCACAGTTCTTCGTCGGTGGCCCGGAAGAGGGCAAGGCGCTGGTCGCGCACCGCGATATTGACGGCGTGTTGTTCACCGGCTCCGCCCAAGCCGGGATCGCCATCAACAAGAGGTTGGCAACCAATCCGGGCAAGATCGTTGCCCTGGAAATGGGCGGCAACAATCCGATCGTGGTGACAGACACGCCGCTGATCAACGATGCCGCCATCCTGATCGCCCGCTCCGCCTTCACCACTGCGGGCCAGCGCTGCACTGCCGCGCGTCGCCTGATCGTGGTCGAGAGCATGTATGATGCGATTGTCGAAGAGGTGAAGCGACTTTCTGATCGCTTGATTGTGGGCGAGCCCTTCGCCGAGCCGGCACCGTTCATGGGCTGCCTGATCGACAATGATGCCGCCGACCAGCTGGTCGAAAGCTTCCTCTATTTTCTCTCGAACGGGGGCAAGGCGATCAAGCACATGACCCGCCCCGATGATAACCTGCCGTTCCTGAGCCCGGCCATTATCGACACGACCAAGATCAAGGATCGGCCGGATGTCGAATTGTTCGGCCCGCTGCTGCAAGTCATCAAAGTCAAGGATCTGGATGCCGGCATTGCCGAAGCAAACAATACGCGGTTCGGCCTCTCGGCCTCGCTAATAGGGGGCACCCCGCAAGACTATAACCGGTTCTGGGCCAATATCCGGGCCGGAATCGTCAATTGGAACCAGCCGACCAACGGCGCTTCTTCCAAAGCGCCCTTTGGCGGACTGGGCTTGTCCGGCAATCACCGCCCGGCAGCCTTCTATGCCGCCGACTATTGCGCCTATCCAGTTGCCAGCAGTGAAATGGACCAGCCGCGCGCTACTGTCGGCGTAGGTTTCCGCGACGGCTAGAAACCCGTGGTGACCAGCGCAATTTCGCTGATGCCCGAGGCCCGCCGCGTCGCGTAGACGGCGTAGCCCAGGGCACCCTTGCGGCCTGAAACAACCTGATCCACCCCCGCCAGGCGATAGTCGGCAGGAAACTTCGCGGCCTTGGCTCGGGCGCGGTAGAACGACAATACATCGTCACGCGAAACCGGCGTCAAGAAGCGCACCACCCTGAGCGAGCACTCGCCCGCGTCTGTCCCTGCAGCCTCCAATGTGTTGCCGCGCGGATAAACCGGGAAGGTATCGGGCATACGGGCCGCCCATTGCGCCGTGTAGCTGATCGTATCGGCGCATGCCCCGACACCTGGTACAAGACGCGCCAGCTCCGCCGGGCTGTAGCGGGCCACCTGTGGCAAGGGATCGTCGGTGCCAGACGGATTGGGCAACGGCTCCAATTCATCTGTCCCGCCCACCATATCGGCAGCATCGAGCCGGGCAGCATCAATCGCCTCTCGTGTGTTCACGACCGGAGGGATTGAATGGTCTGTGCCCCCTGTCAACGCGGCGTTGGCCTCATTGAGTCCGGCAAGGTCGGGATCAACCATGATCTGGTCGTTCAAGGCCTGTGTCGTCACCGGATCCCGCTCCGGTATGGTCGCGGCTTGCTCTTCCGCGCTGTTGCAGGCGGAGAGCATGGCTGCCGGGAGCAGGAGGGCAATCGGGCGGATCATCGTGCCGCCATAGTGCGATGCGGGTAAAGACCGGGTCAATGTCCAATTGCACGGCATATGAAAGTGCCCTGCTCCCGAAACCGGGCGACAGGGCACTTCCCGCGGCTTGGTGGGGTGCCGCGCTGCGACCCCGCTAGGAGGTCGAAGGTGGGTTCGGGCTGGCCGGGGTCAGCGGCAGCGTGTGTTGCTGCGGTCTATCGCACGGCCAAGCAGCGCACCGCCTGCCGCACCCAGGATCGCTCCGAGCGTGCGATCACCACGGCCAGCGACTTCGTTGCCGATCAATGCACCGACGCCGGCGCCGATCAGCAATCCAGTCGTGCCGTCGCGCTTGCGACAATAGTAATTGCCGTCGCGGCGGTCGCGCCAGATGCGGGTGTCACGGTAGACCGGCTCGCCATAGTAACGGTCGCCGCGATAGCCGCGCGCATCACGGTAGTCGCGATAGTCACGGTAATCGCGGTTGCCGCGGCCCTTGCGGTGCCAGCGACGGTGATGATTGGCCGTCTCGCTGACTCCGGTCTGGCCGGCATAGATCGAGTGCGTGACCGGTGCGTTGTGCGACGCAGGGGCAGCAGCAGCGGGCGTGGCGACAGCCAGACCCGAAGCGGCGATGGCGAGAGCGGCAGCTTTGAATGACGTGTGCATGATATCTTCCTTTTCGAACGTGGCGGGTCGGGCGATTCCACCAAGCGTCGTCCGATGCGTTCATAGTTACGCCCGCTTTCCTGAACGGAATGCAACCACGCTGTCAGATTCGAAATTTGCGATGAGCAGAGCGGATTCCGTCGATGAAATGCTGCTTGCCGGGCCAATTCCATCGGCTTAGGGGCCGTGAATGAGCGATCAGGATCACGAACAGCCTTCGGGCCTGCCAGCCGCGTTGGGAGCCTATGTGATCTGGGGCTTTCTTCCGCTTTACCTGATTCTCGTCAGTAGCGTCCCGCCGTTCGAATTTGTCGGCTGGCGCATTGTGTGGACCTTGCCGGTGTGTTTGCTGATCGTGGCATTCCGCAAGCAAATGCCGGACTTGCGGGCCGCACTGGCCGATCGCAAGGCCCTGCGCATTCTGCTGGTGAGCGCGACGCTGATTGCCATCAACTGGTTTGTGTATGTGTGGGCTATCCAGAACGGTCAGGTTTATGCCGCCAGTCTTGGCTATTATATCAACCCACTGCTCAATGTGTTGCTTGGCACGCTGATCCTGAAGGAACGGCTGAGCCGCCTGCAATGGCTTGCAGTGGCGCTGGCAGCGGCGGGCGTGGCCGTCCTTGCCGCGGGCGCGCTGACCACGCTGTGGATCAGCCTGACGCTCGCCTTCAGCTTCGGCACCTATGGCCTTCTGCGCAAGCAGGTCGCGGTCGGCTCGCTTCCCGGCCTGACCATCGAAAGCGCGATCCTGTTGCTACCCGCTCTCGGCATCGCCGCCTGGTATGCCGCAACGCCAACCGGTTCTGCCTTCGACGATTCGCTGTGGCTCAGCCTCGCGATCATAGCTGGCGGCGTGTTGACCGCTGTGCCTCTGCTGCTGTTCGCCATCGCGGCTCGCCGGATGGACTATTCAACGCTTGGCTTCATCCAGTTCCTGGCCCCGACCATCGTCTTCATCCTTGGCCTGACCGTGTTCGAGCAACCTCTGCTACCTGCACAAGCCATCTGCTTCGCGCTGATCTGGACCGCGCTGGCCCTGTTCGTGTGGGATATGTGGTCGAAACGTCAGCCCAAAACCAAACCTAGGCCAGCCGCCAGTTAAGCTCCTGCCCGGCATGGAAGGGCACAATCGCCCCGCCCTTGGTATCCAGCACGTCCGGCACAGTGTGGGCCACCCGCTCCAGCGTCAGCGTCTCTTCATTCACGGGCAAACCGTAAAAGGCTGGTCCGTGGAGCGAGGCGAAACCTTCGAATTTGTCCAGCGCGCCTTCCTGGTCGAACACTTCAAGATAGCTTTCCAGCGCATAGGGCGCATTGAAAATGCCGGCGCAACCACAGGCGCTTTCCTTGGTGTGTTTCTCGTGCGGGGCGCTGTCGGTACCGAGGAAGAATTTGGGCGAGCCGGAGGTCGCTGCCCAGCGCAGGGCCAGACGGTGCTTCTCGCGCTTAGCAACAGGCAGGCAGTAATTATGCGGCTGGATCCCGCCCACCAGCATTGCGTTGCGATTGATGTGAAGGTGCTGGGGCGTAATGGTCGCGCCGACCGAGTCGCCCGCTTCCATCACGAATTCCACAGCATCCGCCGTCGTGATGTGCTCGAAGACAATTTTGAGTTGCGGCAAATCGGCATGGAGCGGTGCCAGCGTGCGCTCGATAAATTCCTTCTCGCGATCAAACACATCCACCTCGGCATCGGTCACCTCACCATGGATGCACAAAATCATGCCGATCTTTGCCATTCGTTCGAACACCGGACGCAGGCCGTCGACATCGGTCACACCACGGGCGGAATTGGTGGTGGCATTTGCGGGATAGATCTTTGCTGCGGTGAAAACGCCTTGTTCAAACCCCTGCGCCAGGTCATCGACATCGGTTTCATCGGTCAGGTAGCAAGTCATCAGGGGCGTAAATCCGCGCCCGGCAGGGACTGCGGCGAAAATCCGGTCGCGATAGGCGGCACCCAATGCCGTAGTGGTCACCGGCGGGGTGAGATTGGGCATCACGATCGCCCGGGCAAACTGGCGCGCGGTAAAATCGACCACCCCTTCCATCATTGCGCCGTCGCGGAAATGCAGGTGCCAGTCATCGGGGCGGCGGATTGTCAGCGTCTGTGTCATCACGTCGCTCTGTAGAAGCGCCGGGCCGATCTTTCCAGCGGGCAATCCTGATCGTAGAGGCTCATCGCATGAAGATCGGCTTCCTTACCTGTCCAGGCACGCACCCTGGCTCCTCCACCCGGCGCGATGACGCTTTCGAGCATGATATCCAGGTTGATGCGCTGTGCCCTGCACTGGCAGCCCTGGGCCGTACGCTGGTGGAGATAGACTGGCGGTCCCCGATGGATGCTTTCGAGGGATGCCCGGTCATCCTGATTGGCACGCCGTGGGACTACCAGGATGACGAGGCCCATTTTCTGAGCCAGCTGGACGCTCTTACCGATCATGGACACATTGTTTGCAACCCAGCCGACCTTGTCCGCTGGAATTCGCGCAAAACGTACCTGCGCGATCTGGAACAAGCCGGAGCGGCCACGATCCCGACTGTTTGGGTTGAGCATCCAACCGCGACCGACATCCGGCATGCACTGGACACCTTCGACACCGAATCCGTGGTGGCCAAACGGCAGGTTGGTGCCGGGGCCGAGGGGCAGTCGATCCATCACGCGGCCTCGCCCGACCCCGATTGGCGGATGGATCACCCCGCCATGCTGCAGCCTTTCCTTCCGCAGATCCAGCAGGACGGAGAATACTCTTTCCTGTTCGTCGATGGTGCGTTTTCCCATGCCTTGCGCAAGCGACCGGCCGATGGCGATTACCGTGTGCAATCGCTTTACGGTGGAACGGAGGAGCCGCTTTCGCCCTCCGCCCCGGACCTCGCTGCCGCTCAGGCGGTGATCGATGCGATCCCGTTGGACACTCCTCTCTATGCCCGCATCGACATGGTGCGCGGTGCCGACGGCGGATTGTTGCTGATGGAAGCAGAATTGATCGAGCCCTATCTCTACCCAGAGCAAGGGCCACAGCTGGCATCAATGATGGCGGCCGCAATTGACCGGCGGTTGAGCTAACTGTTCGCTGCCAGCCAGGCGGTCCCATCCAGCGCGCCCTGACGCCACGTCCGATCAAGCTTGCTGCGGTCAGAAAAATCAATTTTGTCAGCCGGCACTTCGCAGCTCGGCTGAAGATACAAACAGCGGTCAGTTACCGGCAGATTGCGATAGCGCTTGGTCATAAGGAACAATGTGCGTCCTTCATCCGGCTGCGGAGGGGGTGCCTTGTCGATCAAACCACCATCGAGCACGCGCTTGCCATCCCATTCAGGCACGTCGAACACTGGGGGTATCGTTGCGGCCGCGCAGATCAGATCGACCAGCTTGCCATCGCGCGCAGCTTTCTTCGCATCCACACGGAAGGGTTGCAGGCCGACCCTGCGGGTCCAACGCAGATGTGGCCGGGATTTCACCGCCTTTTCCGTCTGATAGAGCGCGCCGGCCAGTATCACAAACATGATTGGCGGCAACCATTGCGGAGGAACGGCGAGGACGGCTTCATAGTCTGGGCCCTCGCAAACTGCGTCTATCGCATCGCTATCCAGCGTATCCGCCACCACTTGCCGGTACATTTCCTGATGAACGGTGAAATTGGATTTGGCTGCATCAAGATTGGAATCATTGCGCGCAAAAGCATCGCCCATGACGTCCAGCAAGCGTTGTTCCCGGCCAGCAATCCACGCCGCACCGGACAAGACACCACCCGAGACGCCGCTGATCCGTTTCGGATGGAGTGACAGCCGGTCTCCCGCCACCGACAGGAACCCGCCATGCCAGAAGCATCGGATGCCGCCGCCGGAAAATACCAGCTGCTCAAAATCGTATTCGCCCTGTGCCATCTTGTTTAAAGCGCATGAGGACCCAACTTGCTCCCATGACCGCCAAACGCCTCAGCAATCGCGCCGTGATCCGGCTTTCCCCGCTTGATGGGGCGGAGGATATCGCCGAATTCCTGCAAGGCCTCGTCACCAATGATGTGAAAGGCGCGCTGCCGGCCTATGCCGCCCTGCTTTCCCCGCAAGGCAAGGCTCTGTTCGATTTTATCGTCTGGGCTGATGGCGATGATCTGCTGATCGATTGCGAAGCAGATGCAGCTGACGAGTTGACCAAACGGCTCAGCATGTACCAATTGCGCCGCAAGATCGCGATTGCGCGCGATGATCAGTTGGGTGTTTTCTGGCAGCGCGATGCAAGCGGCGAACATCCCACGGATCCACGGCTGGAGACATTGGGCGCACGTTGGGTTGGGCCGGTTTCACCCGACGGTGACAGCGCCGATGCGGATTGGCTGGCGCATCGCCTTTCGCTGGGCGTGCCGGAAGGGCGGGCCGAGCTGGGTGACATTCTATGGCTGGAGACCAACGCGGTTGAACTGAACGGCGTGAGTTTCGAGAAGGGATGCTATGTCGGACAGGAAAACACGGCGCGGATGAACTGGCGCCAGAAGGTCAATCGCAGGTTGCTGGTTGTGCCTCTCGACCAGGCTGACCCCAAGCGCACCAAGGTCCGGCATGAGGATCATGGCCTGGCAGTGATCCACCAGCGTGTTGCAGACATTGATCCGTCGTCAGCGCCGGACTGGATGCGGCTGGAAGCCAGCTAATCCTGTGCGGCACCCTCGTGGCGGTCGACCAGCTCTTCGATGATAATCTTCTCGGCAATGTCGCGGGCGACGTGATCCGGTAGCCTCAGCGACTTTGCCAGTGGCTCCCCAATCAGGGACTGGCCCAACGCCAGCAACACCACGGTGTGGGTCGCCCTATGCGCGACCATCGCATCAACATGACCTTCCTCTTCCGGATTGAGATCGTCGACCATGGAGTGGATGGTTTCGACAAACGGCTCGATTGCATCCTCGTGCCCCGTGGCCAGCATCCAGCTTACCAAGGCACCTCCGCCTTCACGCTCGAAAGCATCGAACGCAATATCGACAATTTCTCTCGGAGACCCAAGGCCCGCCCGTGTCGCGCGCACGGCCTCGGCCACGCTTTCGCACACGGTCTGGGCCAGATGCGCCGCCAGCTCGCGTTGCAAGCCTGCGGCTGACCCGAAGTGATGCAGCAGATTGGCATGGGTCCGCCCTACCCGCGCGCCCACGGCCTTCAACGTGACCGCCTGCGGGCCCGCCTCGATCAGCAGGGTGCGCGCCGCTTGCAGTGCGCCTGCACGTGATTCTTCGGGTGAAAGACGTTTGCGTGTGGCCATATAACTAGCTGATTCCCTGTCCCTTGCTGCGGACGCTACTCCTGACAACCACCTTCGGCAAGGCGCATTCATTCCTTTATTGACATCAGTGTCAGTAAGCCATACTTACATGAATGTCAGTAACGAATCAGGGCTTCCGACGATGAACGCGCATTCCTCCATTTCCACCGATACCGCCACCCCGACACCGGAAGATCTCGAGATCACGGTTCGCGATCGCCGCTTTGCGCGTGGTACCGAAGCGCGCCGCTGGTGGTTGAATGGCGACCCCGTTGCCAGTGCGTGGTTCAACGCGCTGTCCGCCACCTTCCCGCGCGGCGAAGCCTTCTTCATCGAATCGGTCAAAGCCTTTCGTGAGGGCGCCGATCCCAAACTGACGGCAGAAATTCGCGCTTTCGTGAAGCAGGAAATCAATCACACCCGCGAACATGTTGCCTTCAACCGGATGGCCGAAGACCACGGTTATGACATCAAGGCCATCGACAAGCGGGTCGAAGAGATGCTCGCCCAGCTGAAAGACCGGCCGCAATATCTCAATCTCGCCGCGACGATGGCGCTGGAACACTTCACTGCCATGCTCGGCAATGAACTTCTCAAGAACCCCGACCACCTCGAAGGGGCTGATGGTGATCTGGGCGACTTGTGGCGCTGGCATTCAGCCGAGGAAGTCGAGCATAAGGGCGTCGCTTATGACACCTGGCTGCATGCAACGCGCGACTGGAGCCGTTTCCGCCGCTGGAAGGTCAAGAGCCTGATGATGTTGCTCGTCACCGTGCGTTTCATCAAGCATCGCAGCGAAGACACGATGGAACTGCTGGCCCAGGATGGCCTGACCGGCTGGAAATGGCGTCTCGCACTGGCCAAGTATCTTCTGGTGAAGCCGGGCTTCCTGCGCCGCATCCTGCCAGGCTGGCTGGCCTATTTCATGCCCGGCTTCCACCCTTGGAACGAGGATGATCGCGGCCTGATCAATCTCTACGAAGGTGACTTCGAAGATGCACTGATGGCTCCGGCTGAATAGAATCCGCTACCCCACCGGTACGGACTATATGAAAGACCCCCGCGATCATCTCGCGGGGGTCTTTGTGTTTGGGCGCTCTTCTATGCTGCGTTCTTCAAGGGAGGCGATGCACGCAGCCGCTCATCGCCCTCCCGCTCCAAGCCATCGAGAACAATTTCGTAGCACGCGACAGGATCGGAACGGCCCCGTGCAAGCGAGTGTCCCGGTCGCACTTCACCGGTTGGGCTAAACCCGACCTTGCACAGCACCCGCCCCGATGCGGGGTTGTCGACGAAATGTGAAGCAACCACCCGCTTATGGCCAATCATCCCCGCGATTGCGAGAACGCCGCGCGCCGCTTCGGAAGCATAACCCTTGCCCCAGTGATCGCGCGCGATCCAATAGCCAAGTTGAACCTGGTCATGCTCGTCATATCCAAGACCGGCCCCGCCAATCAGGCCTTCACCGGGAAGGGTGACGGCGAAGCCCGGCACATAGGCGTCTTGCTCGCGCTGCGCGAATGCCCGCGCGTCATCTTCCTCATAGGGCCAAGGTGCGGTGGCCAGATTGTGGACCACGTCCTGGTCAGCGATCCCGGCAAACAGCATCTGCCAGTCTTCTGGCCAGGTCGGCCGCAAAAGCAGCCGTTGGGTGCGATGGAACATGGTCTTTCTCCTCAAGCCCCGCATCGCCCCCGTTAGGGCTGATGCATGACATTCCCGTTGCGGCGAAAGTATCTTTCGCCAGTTCGAGAGGGAGAAACGACAAGAGGGAGACAGGTTGGCCCATCTCCCTCTTCGGTGCCGGTCTGAACCGGCTGGACCATCCTGCTGGATAGTCCTGTCAGTGAACTATCCGATTATTCGGCGGCTTCCGCCAGCATGTCTACCGATACGAATTGGCGGTTCTGTTTGCCTTTGTGGAATCGCACCACACCGTCGTTGAGCGCGAACAGGGTGTGATCCTTGCCCATGCCAACATTGCTGCCCGGATAGAATTTGGTGCCGCGCTGACGCACGATAATATTGCCCGCAACAACGCCTTCGCTGCCGAACTTCTTCACACCAAGGCGGCGACCGGCTGAGTCGCGACCATTACGGGATGAACCACCTGCTTTTTTATGTGCCATGGTCCTACTTCCTTACTTCTTGTCAGCGGCCTTGGGGGCCGCTTTCTTGGCTGGGGCCTTTTTGGCCGGTGTTTTCTTGGCGGAGGTAGCTGCAGCCTTCTTGGGCGCTGCCTTCTTCGCTTCGGTTGTGCCCTTCGTGGCTCCCTTGGCAGGTGCTGCCTTCTTGGCGGCTGGCTTCTTCGCTTCCGTCTTCGGAGCCTCATCAGCCTTCTTCGCTGGCGCAGCTTTCTTGGCCGGGGCCTTCTTGCCTTCGCCGACATCAGTGATGCGCAGCAGCGTCATCATCTGGCGGTGGCCAGCCTTGCGGCGATAATTGTGACGGCGACGCTTCTTGAAAACGACGACCTTCTCGCTCTTCGCCTGGGCAATGATCTCTGCCGAAACGGTTACCTTGCTGGCATCAGCGATCGTCTCGCCTTCACCGGCAAGCAGAACATCACCCAGCGTGACGGTTTCACCAGCTTCACCAGCCAGCTTCTCGACCGCGATCTTGTCTCCGGCAGCAACCCGGTATTGTTTGCCGCCCGTGCGCACTACTGCGAACATCGGTTTATACTTCCAATCGTTTTGATGTGCCGTCCCCAAATCGAAAACGGCGCGACGGGCAGCCCGCCAATGGCGAGGCCCTGAAAGATGGGTGCCGTTAAGGGAAGACTCGGGTGAAGTCAACGACAGATCGGCGCTTTTTGCGTCCGAAACTCACCTCGTTTTGGTGGCGCTGCGGGACAAGCGTGATATGGAGCGTTTCGATATGCTTCGCAAGGTTACCCCTCTGGCTTTGTGCCTGTTTCCCCTCGCTGCCTGCGCGTCTGCGTCGACCGAGTATCCTTCGTTGTCGGTACGCGATGCCGAGCGGATCGAGGGGCAATTCAATTCCCCATCGACTGCGCCCGTTGCAGCTCAACCTGCCCTGCCCAGTGCCGATCTACGTGACCGACTTGCCCAGCTAAAGGCGGAAGCGAGCACAGCCCACACAGCTTTCCTGGGGGCAGCGCCCGCTGCGACGCAAAAAGTTGATGCTGCGCGCGGCACTGCCATCGCCAGCGATCGCTGGGCAATTGCACAGGTCGCTCTTGCCGATCTTGATTCGCACCGCAGCAAGACCGCTGTTGCCCTTGCCGACCTCGATATCCTGTTTACAGAGCGCGCGATTGCGCTGGAGCAACGCGGCGCCGTTGCCGAAACACGAGAGACTGTGACCCGGATGATTGCCGAAGAGGATGCCGTCCTTTCTCGCCTGCGCGGGGAACTGTCGCAATGACCCTTGCCTGTGCCCAATGCCCTGTACGCGACAGCGCGGCTTGCGCGGTTTTGACCGAAGAGGAACGCGCGGACCTTGCCCGTGCGGGTCGGACTGTCACCTTGAAGAAGGGCGAGACACTGTTCTCAGCTGGTGACGAGGATCACGCCTGCGCGACCCTTGTTACAGGAGCGCTCAAGGTCACATCCTATGACCGCGAGGGGGAGGAGCGTATTCTCGCTCTGATCCATCCAGCGGGCTTTGTCGGCGAATTGTTCCAGCCCTTTGCCCAGCATGACGTGGTGGCCCTGACAGACAGCCAGCTATGCGTTTTTGCACGCAGCGCCATGGAAGAAGCGCTCGACAATCACCCTGCCCTCACCACGGCTCTGCTGCGCCGCTCGCAGAAGGATCTTCACGCAGCGCGCGAATTGCTGGAGCTTACCGGTAAACAGGATGCTGCGACCCGCCTGGCGGGTCTGATCATGGCCATGGCCCGCGCCGCCAGCGATTCGCCATGCCATCCGGCACAGAAATTCGACTTACCGCTTTCGCGCGGCGAAATGGCGCAGATGCTGGGGCTGACGATCGAGACCGTCAGCCGCAGGATGTCGAAATTCGAGAAAGATGGCCTGGTGGCCAAAAAGGGTGCGCGCGGAATCGAACTGGTCGATCCCGCGCGCCTTACCGCACTGGTGGGAGTGGGCCTCTAAACCAGCGCGGCAATTGTGATGCAGGCAAAGCCCCACAGGACAACCAGAACCGGCAGCACCATCATCTGAGCGATGGCTTCGCCCGCCGGAAGGCGTCCAGTCAGAGTGTCGATCCCGCGTGCCTTGAATTGACCCCAGGTCAGGGCCTTGTTCGATTCGTCGGGCGCTTCTTCAACCATCAGCACCGGGATGCCGTAGAAGCCAGCGAAGAATACGCCGAATATCGCCATCGGAATGCCCAGTTCGGGATTGCCGAAACCCACAATCATGGTGGCGAGAAACGCTACGAAGCAGCCGAGACTGGCGGCATACAGCCCGCCTGGCAGGCCGAATGTCTGGTCAAACTCGCCGCGTTTGATAGCGGGATGGTAGTCGTGGACGATCGCCTTGTCGGCAATGAGGTCACGGGTCAGTAGTTCGGACATTGGGCCACTCCTTTTCGTCTGAGAGGAGATCTGCCAGCGAATCGCGGGTCATTCCTTGACCCACATCAAAAGTGGCGAATTATTTGTCCCACCGCGCGCGATCGGCATAGTCATCGCTTCGTGGCTCGATCCAATGCCATCCATCGGATCGTTTCTCGCGTTTCCAGAACCACGACGCGCTTTTGAGATAATCCATACAGAAATCGACCGCGTGGAAGGCATCCCGCCTGTGCGCTGCTGCCGCTGAAACGCACACGATCGGATCACCCGGATGCATTACTCCAACCCGGTGCACCATCAGCAGGCCCATCAGGTCGAAGCGCGCAAAGGCCTCGTCGGCAAGATCGTCCATGCCTTTGAGTGTCAGCGGTTCATAATGGCTGAGTTCCAACGCCTCGACCCCGCCATCCGCGCGCACTTCGCCAGTGAAAGTCAGCAGGCCGCCCAGCCCACGGTTGGCGCGGGTGAAGGTGTCGACCAGCTCCCCCGGAGCGAAAGGTTCCGACACGAGACGGATGTCACGCATGGGTCAGCCTCCACTGACGGGAGGCAAGAGCGCAACTTCGTCGCCGGCCACCGCGTGCAAGCTTTGCTTGTCGGCCAGAACCTTGCCGCCACAGGCGACATTGACCCGGTCCGATGTCAGCTGCGCTGCGATGTCCGATCCGACTGCCGCGAGCAATCCTGCCCAGTCGAGCGGCGCGGCAACCTCGCGTTCCTGAACGCCTGCCATGTCGCGCAGCGGGCCCAGAAACAGGATTGTGAGGTGGTCCTGCTGCGGCATGTCAGCCGCCGGTCATCGACATATGGCGCGGCTGCGCAGGCGCTTCTCCTTCGCCAATCTTGAAATGGTGCCGCTCCGGCTTGATCCGCATGGCGGTGTCCAGCGCTGTCGCCAGATTCGCCTCGGGTTGATCGGAGCGCAAAGCGGCACGCAAATCGACCTGTTCCCCGCCGCCAAGGCACGGATATAGCTGGCCCGTGGCCGTGACACGGATGCGATTGCAACCGGCGCAGAAATTGTTGGTCAGTGGCGTGATCAGGCCAAGCCTGCCGCCTGTTTCCGCCACATCGACATAGCGCGACGGGCCGCCTGTACGGTGATCACTTTCCGTCAGCGTCCAGCGTTGTTCCAGATCGTCCTGCACCGCGATCAGCGGCAGGAACTGGTCGGTCCGGTCTTCGTCAATCTCGCCAAGCGGCATGGTTTCGATCAGCGTGATGTCATGGCCTTCGCCGTGAGCCCATTTGATCAGTGCAGGAATCTCGTGTTCGTTCACACCCTTCATCGCAACCGTGTTGATCTTCACCTTCAGGCCCGCCGCCTTGGCCGCGGAAATGCCGCCCAGCACGCTGGCCAGCGCATCGCGGCGAGACAGACGCTGGAACGTTTCGCGATCCAGCGTATCGAGCGAGATGTTGATCCGGCGCACTCCGGCATCGGCGATCGCTTGCGCATGGCCGGCCAATTGGGTGCCATTGGTCGTCAGGGTCAGTTCTTCCAGCCCATCACCAACATACCGCCCCAGAGCCCGGATCAGGTCGATCACGTCGCGCCGGACCAGCGGTTCCCCACCGGTCAGGCGTATCTTGGTGATCCCGCGCGCCATGAAACCACGGGCCAGATCACGCAGTTCTTCTAACGTCAGCACTTCTGCCCGGGGAAGGAACTGCATCCGTTCGGGCATGCAATAAGTGCAGCGCAAATCGCAGCGATCGGTAACCGAAAGCCGCAGATAGGAAATGGTGCGCCCGAATGTGTCGACCAGCGGGTTGTCAGACACGGGCCCCTCCCCCGCTCTGCAACGGCAGATAGTGCCCGGTGACACCGGGAGCCGCGTCAAGAAAGGCGAGCGTCGCTTCAATCTCGTCCGCCGCATCACCGGCAACGATATTCACCCGTTTGGGTGCGTATTCCCGCGCCAGGTCGCGCGCAATCGCACGGCGCCAGTCGGCATGATCATAGGCTGGACACTTCATCACGATGGCCAGATTATCGATTTCTCCGGCGAGCGCGCTTGTCACTTTGGGTAGCTGTTCGGCGTGGAATGCCCGCGCTGCTGCCAGCGCCTCGTGCGGCAGGGGGCCGGTTTCGAGCACGCCCTGCGCCATATCAGCGGCGCTCTCGCCGCATCGTGATCCCGATTTTTTCGTTGTGCTCGGCAATGGCGAGCTTCACAATCTTGACCGTCACGGCGAGCACATTCCTGTCTTGCGCGAACAGGGTCTCGCAAATGTGATCGGCCAGCGATTCGATCAGTTTGAAGTGCACCCCTTCAGGCAACCCGTCGGTGGCCGCGAATTTGAGGTCCATATAATTCTTGCTCGCATCCAGCGGCGTGTCCGGATCGTAGCGATCGGCGATCTTGTAGTCCGCCTCTATCGTAATCCGCAGCGGTTGCGGCTTGCCCGTCTCTTCCGAATAAATGCCCGTCAGAACATCGGTTTCAAGATCGGCAAACTGGAGGGTGAGGCTGTCGGCCATGCTTTTCCTTTACACGCGGCGGCGCATAGCCGCCAGCGACGTCTAACCGCAAGGTCCTTCGATCCGTTGGAGGGCCCGCTCGAGTTCCTCACGCGGGGCCGATATTTGCAGCGCACCGCCAAGTATCTGTTCGTTTATCCGCGGCGAGAGCAGCACCTTGCCATCGAGCATAATCGGGAGTTCCTGCCCCACCCTGGCACGCGTCATCCCGGCAAAGATGTTGGCAGCTTCTTCGGCCAGCCGGATGTTCAGGAAAAAATTCGGCCCGGCCATGCCCATGGACGAACCGGTCGTCACCTTTGCGTCGAGTACCGTCTCTGAACACAGGGGCAGATCGCCGACCCAGAGCCCGGTTGCCAGCGACGCAACAGGGGTGTCGGGAATACTCGCAGTAGGAACAGGGCCTGGATCGGGCGCCGCCTGCGCCGTGCAACCCATCAGTGCCACCGCAAGGGTTGCTACAATCGTTGCATGCGCCCTCATGGTCGATTGTTCCAACGCGCAAAAATCGCGGTGGGGAGCAGACGACCGCTGCCCTCCTCCTGCACCGCCAGGTCGCCATGTTCGATAGTACCAGGCAACCCTGCGAAAATGTCGGCCAGCAATCCGCCCAGCGACAGGCTCGACATGCGCACGGCATATACTGTCAGGAACAGGAAGCGGCTGTCACTATCGAGCAGTTGCCGGCAATCCCCGACCAGTTCAGCCAGGCTGTCTTCGATCCGCCAGATCTCGTTTTTGGGTCCGCGCCCGAATTTGGGAGGATCGAGGATGATCCCGTCATAACGCTTTTTGCGGCGTACTTCGCGCGCCGTGAACTTGGCTGCATCATCGATCAGCCAGCGGATCGGGCGATCCTCCATACCTGACAGGGACGCGTTTTCGCGTGCCTGCGCGACCGATTTCTTGGACGCATCGACATGGGTCACCGGCCCGCATCCGCTCAGCGCGAGCGAGCCAACACCGGTATAGCCGAACAGGTTGAGGGTTTGGGCATCGGGCTTGTCCGCCAACTGCCCGCGCATCCAGTCCCACACCGGCGCCATGTCCGGAAAGAATCCGAGATGGCGAAACGGCGTGCATTGTGCGGTAAACCGGGCGTCATTCCATTCCAGCGGCCAGCCTGCCTCGGGCACTTCGGGTGACAATTGCCAGCGCCCGCCACCATCCTCGTCTGCTCCGGGCACAAATTCGCCATCCGCCTGCCACTCTTGCGATTGCGGTGCCCACATCGCCTGAGGCTCGGGCCGGATGAAACGGTAGGGGCCAAAGCGTTCCAGCTTGCGCCCGTGACCGCTATCGACAAGGCCATAGCTGTCCCAGCCCTCCCCGATCATTAAATGCGGTTGGCGGACCAGTTCAGCCATTACCGGCCTTGCACCGCATTGGTCGTGATGAAATCCACCAACTGATCGTAATCACCTTCCAACTCGGTAAAATGCTCTTCCCGCGCAAACAGATCGCCCACCCGCGCCGGCAGCGCAGGCCGGGTGCCGGTTGCCCGCTCGACTGCATCGCGAAACTTTGCGGGATGTGCAGTGGCCAGGGTCACGACTGGAATGTCAGGCGATAGATCAACTTCATGCGCGGCATGCAGGCCGATCGCGGTATGCGGGTCGATCACTTCACCGCAATATTGAAACGCGCGGCGCATGGTGTGCGCCATCGCATCCTGATCGGCCCGGACGCTGGTAAACAAGCCCGAAGCGCCTTCGCGTTGGGCATTGGTCAACCGCATGGCCTTGCTCACCTCGAACGCGCGCATCTGATCGGCCAAGGCATTGCCGTCACGCCCGCCGCAATCGAACAGCAAGCGCTCGAAATTGGAACTGACCTGGATATCCATGCTGGGCGCCGCTGTCGGCGTTACCTCACCCGCTGAATAATCCCCGTCGGACAAAGCGCGGTGCAGGATGTCGTTGATATTCGTGGCAACGACCAGCTTCGCAACCGGAAGGCCCATCTGCGCCGCGACATAGCCGGCGAAGACATCTCCGAAATTGCCCGTGGGTACGCTGAAGGCCACGGGCCGGTCCGGCGCGCCAAGCTGGAGCGCAGAGGTGAAGTAATAGACGACCTGCGCCATCAGGCGGGCCCAGTTGATCGAATTGACTGCACCCAGCTGGAGCTTGCCCTTCAAGGCTGGGTCCGTGAACATGCGCTTCACCGCCGCCTGCCCGTCATCGAAACTGCCCGAAATGGCGATGTTGTGAACATTGGGTGCGCGCACTGTCGTCATCTGCCGGCGCTGGACATCGCTGATCCGGCCCTGCGGATGGAGCATAAATATCTCCACCCCTTCGCGGCCGGCCACCGCATCGATCGCCGCGCTACCGGTGTCGCCACTGGTCGCGCCGACCAGGGTCAGTTGCTCGCCACGACGGGCCAGAAATCGCTCGAAGAACAGGCCCAGCAGCTGCAGCGCAACATCCTTGAAGGCCAGGGTTGGGCCATGGAACAATTCCATCAGCCAATGGCGTTCGTCGAGCTGGGTCAACGGGACCACCGCGGCGTGGGCAAACCGGCCATAGGCCTCACCCGTCAGTTCCCGCAGCTCTTCGAAACTAAGACTGTCGCCAACGAAGCGATGCATCACCCGCGCCGCAATTTCGGCATAGGGCAGTCCGCGCATGGCGGCGATTTCGCTTGCCGAAAAGCTGGGCCAGCTTTCAGGAATATAGAGGCCGCCATCGCTGGCCAGGCCAGTCAGAGTGACATCCTCGAAAGAGAGCTTGGGCGCCGCGCCGCGAGTGGAGACATATTGCATCGTAGCAGCGGGTTAGCGAGCGTGCGGCTGGCGGGCAAGAAAGACGGCGTTGACGCGGCTAAAGTCAGCCGTCCTGCCGCTTCTTCCTAAGCGCCAGAAAATAGATCACCAGCGCCGTCAGCGCGAAAAAGAACCATTGCCCGGCATAGGCCAGATGGTTGTTCGGCAGGTCCTTCGGATCAGGCTTTGCCAATGGGGTCAGGCCAGCCCGTGGCGGATCGGCAATCAGCTTGGGCCCGGGGCCGATCAGGCCCGCAACCTCTCCCCCCGCCCATTGCGGACCTTCGGGCGCACGGGACCAGCCCAGCGCGATCTCGGCTTCGCCCCCACCATCCAGCGCACAGCGGGCGATCTGGGCCCATCCCTTCGTCCCCTTGTTACTGGTTCCGGCAGTCTGGCGTCGGTCGATCACGCGATCGCAGATCAGCTCGCTGCGCCGGAACAGGCTTTGTTCCAGAGCCTCTTCCGTCCTTGGCCAAGCCACCGCTTCGGTATTGTCCTTCGCCAAGCTGTAGCTGGCGATCAGCGCTTCCTTCTCGTCAGCCCGGCCCAATTGCCAGATACCCAGGCCGATCATCGTCAGAACAGACGCAACGACAATGATGGTGGGAATGATTGGAATATTCTTGGTCACAGATCGTTGCTCCCCGCTTCGCGGGCCTTGTTGCGATTTTCGGATACCAGCAATGCCGCCTTGGCCATGCGCAAGCCACCCAATGTCAATGCAATGCTGATCGGCAGCCACAGCAGAACATGAACCCACCATGGAGGCTCCACGCTGACCTGCAGCCACGCCGCCAGCCCTACAACTACCGCCCCCACGATCAGGATCAGGAATGCGGCGGGCCCATCCCCGACATTGAACTGGCCCAAGTCCAGCCCACAGGCACGGCAACGCGGGGCAAAGGACGTCAGCCCCGAAAACAAAGTGCGCGCCCCGCAATTGGGGCACAAACCGAAAAGGGCAGCCTCACCAATGGCGGGCTGCCCTTTCGGTGTATCCGGCGAACCGGACTGCATCAATGGACCGGTGCGCCCCAACCGCCCCATACATAGACGGCGATGAACAGGAACAGCCAGACGACATCGACGAAGTGCCAGTACCAGGCGGCAGCTTCGAAACCGAAATGCTGGCGCGGGGTAAAGTGGCCCTTGTAGGTCCGCACCAGGCAGACGATCAGGAAGATCGTGCCGATCAGAACGTGGAAGCCGTGGAAGCCGGTCGCCATGTAGAAGGCCGAGCTATAGGTGTTGCCGCCGAATGCGAACGGGGCAACAGCATACTCATACGCCTGCACGCAGCTGAACAGCACGCCGAGCAGGATCGTCAGCCATAGACCCTTCTTCAATCCCTCGCGGTCGCCGTTCAGAAGCGAGTGGTGAGCCCAGGTCACGGTGGTGCCCGAGCACAGCAGGATCAGGGTGTTGAGCAATGGCAGATCGAATGCATTGAGAACCTCAATACCCTTGGGCGGGAAGCTTTCGAGCGATGCTGCGCCCTCCTGCCCGATCATGTTGGTCCACAGACCATCGGCATAATCGAGGGGTGCAGGGAACAGGGCGAAATCGAACCAGCTCCAGAACCAGCCGACGAAGAACATCACTTCGGATGCAATGAACAGGATCATGCCATAGCGCATGTGCAGCTGAACTACCGGCGTGTGATCGCCGCGCTCGGCCTCTTTCACAACGTTGGAGAACCATGCGAAGAACGTCGCGATCAGCCCCATGATGCCGAGGCCGAGTACGATCTGCCAACTGGGCATCTCGTGCATGTACAGAACCATGCCCGAGGTGAAGGTGAGCGCCGAGAACGAGCCGATCAGCGGCCAGATATCGGGTTCGAGAATGTGATAATCGTGGTTCTTGGCACCAGCCATGGATCGCTATCCTGTTTATGCGTGTTTGACGCTGCCCATAATGCCCCTGTGGCAGCGGGTCTAGGGGTTAGCTGTCACTCTCTACCTTGCGGTGGAAAGTGTAGCTCAAAGTTATCTGTTCGACGCCCTGCATATTCTCGTCTTCCAGCGCCGCCGGATCGACGAAATAGAGCACCGGCATACGCACTTCCTGCCCGGGCTGGAGCGTCTGTTCGGTAAAGCAGAAGCACTGGATCTTGTTGAAATATTTGCCCGCTTGCTCCGGCTCGACATTGAAGGTAGCCGTGCCGGTGATCGGCACGCTGGAATTGTTCTTGGCGGTATAGAACGCCATGTCGCGAACACCGATCTGGACGGTATCGGTCGATTGCGCAGGCTTGAATGTCCACGGCACGTTGCGCGCGATACTGGCATCGAACCGGATCGACATTGTTGGCGCGCCGGCACTTGCCGCCATCCGCGCGGCAGCGTCAGCTTCGCTTTCCGTGGCGCGTTGGGTTGTCCCGCCAAAACCGGTCACCCGGCAAAACAGATCGTAGAGCGGCACGGCGGCGTAGCCCATGCCCAGCATGAAGACCGCGCCGAAAAGCGCGTAGAAGCCGACGCGCAGATTCTTTTGTTCGAGGGTCGCAGTGGTCACCGGCTCAATCTCCCATGCGTACGATAGTGATAGCATAGAACAAGACAACGAAGAACAGCAGCACCGCGCCCAGGGCAAGGTTGCGGCTGTTACGTCGGCGGTTGAATTCGGTTTCTTCTTCGGGGGTCATCACAGGTTCCATAGGGGGGATACAAAACGATCGACAACAAGCGCGGCGAACAGGGCGAACAGGTATAGGATACTGAAGCCGAACAGGCGCTTTTCCGGCTTCATGCTGTCACCTTCGACTGCGCGGCGGGTCGCCACTGGCACCGACAAAGCGATGAACGCCAGGGTCAGCACGAGCGCAACGATACCATAGATCGCGCCGGTACCGCCGATCCACCACGGTGCTATCACAAAGGGAAGCAACAGGACCGCGTAGATCAGGATCTGGCGACGAGTGCTGGCCTCGCCCTTCACCACCGGCATCATGGGAATGCCGACCTTGGCGTAGTCCGACTGCACAAACAGCGCGAGCGCCCAGAAATGCGGCGGCGTCCACATGAAAATGATGGCGAACAGCAGGATCGGCATCGCCGTAATCTCGCCGGTCACGGCGACCCAGCCGATCATCGGCGGGAATGCGCCTGCCCCGCCGCCAATCACGATGTTCTGCGGCGTGCGCGGCTTGAGCCAAATGGTGTAGATCACCGCGTAATAGAGAATCGAGATCGCCAGGATCGACGCTGCGAGCCAATGCACCGCAAGTCCCATCACGATCACTGATCCGACTGACAGGATAATACCGAAAGTCAGCGCGTCACCATGGGCCAGGCGCCCGGCTGGCAGGGGCCGCTGTGCGGTACGTTTCATGCCCGCATCGAGATCCGATTCCCACCACTGGTTCAGCGTCGCCGCACCGCCCGCGCCCAAGGCAATGCAGAGAATGGCGGTAAAGCCGATCACCGGGTTGATCCCCTCCGGTGCCGCCAAAAGGCCGCACAGGCCGGTAAAGATCACCAGGCTCATCACGCGCGGCTTGGTCAGCGCGAAGAAATCGCGCCAATCCGAGGGCAGAACAACAGGGGTGGCAGTAGCAGTCATGTCATCAGCCGTGTGGCAGGCCTTCTTGCAAAGGGGGCGCGCCATTGCTGGCACGCCCCCCACTTGTTTGGTTTGTCCCGGCCCGCCTTAACCGGGGGCCGCAAACATCAACCCTTGGCGGGCATGTGATCGTGATAATCGTGGTGTTCCTCGATTACCGGCAAGGTTTCGAACTGGTGGAATGGCGGCGGGCTGGACAAGGTCCATTCCAGCGTCGTTGCCCCTTCACCCCAATAATTGGCTTCGGCCTTCTTGCCCGCGATGAATGCGTAAGCGAGATTGACGAAGAAGATCAGCATCGAACCGGCCATGATCATATAGCCAGCCGTCGAGACCTCATTCCAGAAGGTGTAGGCAGCGGTGTAATCCGGATAGCGGCGCGGCATACCCTGCATCCCGAGGAAATGCTGCGGGAAGAAGATCACGTTCACGCCGATGAAGAAGGTCCAGAAATGCAGGTGCGAGAGGAACTCGCTGTGCATCCGGCCACTCATCTTCGGGAACCAGTAATAGAAGCCCGCGAACAGCGAGAACACGGCACCCATCGACAGCACGTAGTGGAAGTGTGCCACCACGTAATAGGTGTCGTGCAGATTATCGTCGATGCCGCCATTGGCCAGCACAACGCCGGTCACGCCGCCAACGGTGAACAGGAAGATGAAGCCCATCGCCCAGACCATCGGTGATTTGAACTCAACGCTACCGCCCCACATAGTGGCGACCCAGCTGAAGATCTTCACGCCCGTAGGTACGGCGATCACCATCGTTGCAGCGGTGAAATACATCTTCGTGTTTACGTCGAGGCCGACCGTATACATGTGGTGCGCCCACACGATGAAGCCGACAACGCCGATCGCAACCATGGCGTAAGCCATGCCGAGATAGCCGAACACCGGCTTGCGGCTGAAGGTCGCGACGATCTGGCTGATCATGCCGAAGCCCGGCAGGATCATGATATACACTTCGGGGTGACCGAAGAACCAGAACAGGTGCTGGTACAGGACAGGATCACCGCCACCGGCAGGATCGAAGAAGGTGGTGCCGAAGTTGCGGTCCGTCAGCAGCATAGTGATGGCAGCAGCCAGCACCGGCAGCGCCAGCAACAGAAGGAAGGCCGTGACCAGCACCGACCATACGAACAGCGGCATCTTGTGCAGGGTCATGCCCGGCGCACGCATGTTGAAGATGGTGGTGATGAAGTTGGTCGCCCCCAGGATCGAGCCTGCGCCCGCAAGGTGGAGCGAGAAGATCGCAAAGTCGACCGCAGGCCCGGTAGAGCCGGTGGTCGAAAGCGGAGCGTAAACGGTCCAGCCGACACCCGCACCAAGACCCGTTCCGCCCGGAACGAACAGCGAGAACAACAGCGAACAGAAGCCCACGACCGTCAGCCAGAAAGAGATGTTGTTCATCCGCGGGAAGGCCATATCCGGCGCCCCGATCATCAGCGGCACGAACCAGTTGCCGAAGCCACCGATCATGGCCGGCATGACCATGAAGAAGACCATGATCAGGCCATGCGCCGTGATGAAAACGTTCCACATGTGCAGATTGGCATCGAAGCTTGCCTCGCCGCCCATGAATTCAACCCAATACCCCAGGTATTGGATGCCAGGTGCAGCAAGCTCGGCCCGCATGACACCGGAAATGGCACCACCGATGATACCCGCGAAGATCGCGAAGATCAGGTAGAGCGTGCCGATATCCTTGTGGTTGGTCGACATGAACCACCGGGCAAAGAAGCCCGGCTTGTGATCAGCGTCATGCGCGTGGTCCTCGTGGTGGGCGTCAAAGCCTTCAGCGGTGGTTGCCATCGTGCTCGGTCTCTTCTTTCGAGTAAATTCGTGTCAGTCGTATATTATTCTGCGGCGGCAGCGTCACTACCGTCTTCGGACGCGGTCGCTTCGGCCAGCTCGGCCTCGGCTTCACCGGCAGTATCACCTGCTTCGGCCGCATCTTCAGCCGATTCGGCGTCCTCGCCAGCGGTTTCGCTTTCGAACGAGCCGCCTTGCTGGATTACCCATGCGCGCCATTGCTCCATCGGCACCGCTTCGACAGCGATCGGCATGTAACCATGGCGGGCACCGCACAATTCCGAACACTGGCCATAATAAATGCCCGGCTCGTCAATCGTCAGCATCTTCTCGTTAATACGGCCCGGGACCGCATCCATCTTGAACCACAGGCTCGGCACAGCGAAGGCGTGAATCACGTCAGCAGCCGTGGTCTGGATCCGCAGAGGAACACCGGCGGGGACAACCATGCGATTGTCGACCGCCAGCTGCGGCGGCAAGCCGGCATCCAGCGCATCGGCTTCGTCGAGCATGTTCGAAACAACTTCAAAGCCGCCCTGGTCTGGATATTCGTAGCCCCAGTACCACTGGTAGCCGATCGTCTTGATCGTAATCGCGTCTTCCGGCGGCGTTTCGTACTGCCGCGCGAGAAGCGTGATCGAGGGCACCGCGATAACCACCAGGATCAGCACGGGGACGAGCGTCCAAACCACTTCGATCAGCGTGTTATGCGTCGTCTTGGACGGGGTCGGATTGGCACGCTTATTAAAGCGTACGACAACCCACAGCAGCAGGCCCAGCACGAACAGGCTGATCACCGTGATAATCGGCATCAGGATCGCGTCATGCATCCACAGGGCATATTCGCCATTGGCGGAATATTGATCCTGGAAGGTCATGCTGGCGAGCGCGTCTTCCTCGTACGGCGTCGGCTGACCCTTGATCATGTCGGGGCCAAGGGGCGTGTAGCCGCCACTACCAGCATCGAGCGACGCCGCTTCTTCCGCAGGAACGGGGCCGGTTTCGCCCAAGGCTGCCTGCGCCGGTATCGAAGCATCAGGCTGGGTAGCCAGCGCTGCTTGCGCGCCAAGCGCAAGGATGAAGGCTGCAATCAACAGCACAATCGTTCGGGTTGTGTCACGAAGCCGGATGGCGGAGATCATCGTCAGGGTGCTTCCCATGTTGCATCTGGTGGCCACGGTTCAAGGCGGCCGAATGGGGCCCAATGAGGGCCATTTGCGGCGCGCTATACGCGTGCTTGCCCACAGGCTCAAGCGCTCCTAGGGAGAAAATTACGCAAGCTACATTCGTTCCCCCGCAACTCCCGACGCACAACACTGTGCACGTCCAGAAAGGTTCCGCTACGGCACCCGCCATGACCGAAGAAGAAGTTCTGTCAGAATTCCGCGCCTGTGAAGCCCTGCTCGAAGGCCATTTCAAATTGTCGTCCGGCCGGCATAGCGGCCACTATCTCCAATGCGCACGGGTTTTGATGAACCCCGAAAGGGCCGGTCGACTGGCCATGGCACTCGCCCAGAAACTGCCGCGAGAGATTCGCTCCGAAATCGATGCAGTTATTTCTCCGGCAATGGGCGGCCTGATCATCGGGCACGAAATGGGTCGAGCGCTGGGTAAAGACGCGATGTTTCTGGAACGGCCTGACGGCGTATTCCACCTGCGCCGCGGCTTTCGTCTCGAACCCGGTGCCAAAGTGCTGATGGTGGAAGATGTCGTCACCACCGGCCTCTCCAGCCGCGAAGCAATCAAGGCGGTCGATGAAGAAGGCGGTGAAGTTCTGGCCGAAGTGTCCTTGGTCGACCGGTCTGGCGGCTCGGTCGATCTGGGCGTGCCCTTTTTCCCCCTCGTCGCGATCAATTTCCCGACTTATGCCGATTTCGAAGTTCCAGACACGCTGGCCTCTATCCCGGTCACCAAACCGGGGAGCCGCGCCAAGTGAGTGATGCGATGCGCCCCAACACGCTCAGGCTAGGAGTGAATATCGATCACGTTGCGACCATCCGCAACGCACGTGGCGGGGATCATCCCGATCCTGTCCGGGCCGCGGAAATCGTCGCATCGGTTGGGGGGGACGGGATCACCGCCCATCTGCGTGAAGACCGGCGCCACATCCGTGACGAAGACCTGAAACGCATCCAGGAGGCGACCGACCTGCCCCTGAACCTGGAGATGGCGGCGACAGAGGAAATGCTGGAAATCGCGCTGCGTCACAAGCCGCATGCCGCCTGCATCGTCCCTGAAAAGCGCGAAGAGCGAACGACCGAGGGTGGTCTGGATGCCGCCGGCCTTCACAACACTCTGGTGCCGATCGTCGACCGCCTCAAAGATGCCGAGATCCGGGTCAGCCTGTTTATCGAAGCGAACGAACGTCAATTGGACGCCGCCATCCGGCTTGGTGTGCCCGTAGTCGAGTTTCATACCGGCGAATATGCCCACGCCCATCTCGATGGCGACCGCGAGAAGATGGCCAGCGAACTCAAACGGATCGCCGATATGGCCGCACTGGCAGTGAAAAACGGGATCGAGCCGCATGCCGGGCACGGACTCACATTCGAAAATGTCCAGCCCATCGCTGCCATTCCGCAGCTCGCCGAATTGAACATTGGACATTATCTGATCGGCGAAGCGGTCTTCGTCGGATTGGAGAACGCCGTCCGGCGTATGCGCCAGATGATGGATGACGCGCGATGAGGGCGGGCGCATGATTATCGGCCTAGGATCAGACCTGTGCAATATTGAGCGGATTCAGAATTCGCTCAACCGCTTTGGCGAACGATTCGAGCATCGCGTCTTCACAGAAATCGAGCGGGCCAAGGCGCAGCGCCGCCCTTTCACTATTGCCGGTACCTACGCCAAGCGGTTTGCCGCCAAGGAAGCTTTCAGCAAAGCGGTTGGCACCGGCTTCAAGCGCGGTGTCTTCATGCGTGACATCGGGGTCGTGAACGCGAAGTCCGGCGCCCCGACTCTTGCGCTGACAGGCGGCGCGGCAAATCGGCTTGCGGAACTGACACCGCACGGCCATGAGGCCAGCATTCATCTCACCCTCACCGATGATCACCCATGGGCGCAGGCTTTCGTGATTATCGAAGCCCATCGCATATGAATTCGAGCACACAGGCAAACGTGACAAACACAGACAAGAAGAGTGACGAGAAGGTCAATTGGTTCGCGGAGTTTCGCGGACTGGCCTTGATGCTGTTGGCGGTATTCGCCTTCCACAGCTTCATCGCCAAGCCATTCTATATTCCGTCGCAATCGATGATGCCCAACTTGCTGGTCGGTGACCGGCTGGTGGTCAGCAAATATCCTTACGGCTTCAATTGGTCTTCGATCAGTTTCCACCTCTGGCCGCGCGGCGATTGGCGGGTGCTCGCGGATACGCCGGAATATGGCGACATCGTCATTCCCGTCCATCCCGAGCGGGACGAAGACTATATCAAGCGCGTCGTGGCCTTGCCGGGTGACCGGATTGCGGTGCGTAACGGCCAGATCATTCTCAATGGCACCCCTGTTCCGCAAGAGGTCGAACCTGCGCTGGAAGTTCCGGTTGACCTCAACTCGCCTTGCGACAGCTATGATTATCCGGGGATGAAGCAGACGGACGAGGGTGGCGCGGAAGTTTGTGCCCTGCCCACCTATCGCGAAACCATGCCCAATGGCGCGACTTACCTGATCGTCGATACCCAGCCGGACTATCCGCTCGACAATTTCGACGAAATCACAGTGCCCGAGGGCCAGGTCTTCCTGATGGGCGACAATCGCGACCATTCTGCAGACAGCCGCGCCAGCATTATCGAGCGTGGCCTGGGCGGCCCCGTCCCGCTCGAAAACATTGGCGGTCGTGCCGAGTTCATCACCTTCTCGCTGGACGGGACAGCCAATTGGAACCCGATCAGCTGGTTCTCTGCGCTGCGCGATGGACGGGCATGGTCAACATTGCGTCCTGCCAAGGCGGAGCGTAACAAAGCCACGTGAGCGGGGCAAAGAAAGACGACCAGGCCAAAGCCAGCGACGACTCGGATGTCGGCGCCAGCCCGTCATACATCGACAATCCTGAGCTGAGGCAAGAAGCCTACAAAGCCGCGATCTGGGTCGGCATTGTAGGGCTGGCCGTGCTGTCGATCTATATTGCCCAATCGTTGCTGGTGATTTTCGGCAGTCTGGTTTTCGCCGCAATGCTGGATGGTGGGGCGCGACTGATCTACCGGGTCGTGCCGCTACCCCGATCTGTCCGAATATTCATCGTAGTCGGTATCGGCATCGCGTTTTTTACCTGGCTCAGCATGTTTGCCGGCAACCAGATTGCCCAGCAGGCAGCAGAGTTTCCCGCCATTATCGAAAGCCAGGCCGAAAACCTGTTTCTCTGGGGGCAGGCGAACGGGCTCGATGTAGAATTTGCCGACTTGAAAGCGATCACCGGCGAGCTGGTGAGCGGCGTCGGCTCTGTCACCAAAGCGCTGACCGGGCTCGCAGGCGGCTTCACGTCGGTCATCCTGATTGTGATCATCGGCCTCTATGTTGCGCTGGAGCCCAACCTGTACGAGCGCGGTGTCGAATGGATGACCCCGCGCCACAATCGCAATGGCTTGCGCATTACGCTGGATCGGATGGCCTATACGCTGCGCCGGCTGATGGCGGGGCGCCTGGTGGGGATGATCTTCGAAGGTGTTTTCACTTACATCCTCCTCGCAATCTACGGCGTGCCCATGGCCGCGTTGCTGGCCATCCTGACGGGTCTGCTTGCCTTCGTGCCCAATATCGGCGCGATCATTTCCGGCATATTGATGGTGCTGGTTGGTTTCTCAGGCGGCACCGACATGGGCCTCTACACGATCTTCGTTTATTTCCTGGTCCAGAACTTCGATGGCTATATCGTCATTCCGCTGATCGCCAAGAAGACCGTCGATCTTGCCCCTGCCCTGGTGCTCGGGGCGCAATTGATCATGGGTCTGTTGTTCGGAATTCTGGGCCTGTTCCTGGCTGATCCTCTGTTGGCCATGATCAAGGTGGCGCTGGAGAGGCGATCCGAAACCAACGAGATCAAACAAGCCGACGCACGCGAAAAGCGCGCCTTGGCAGAGAAAGGCAACAATGGCGCGTAAGTTTCTGTATCTGGTTCTGGCTATCGCTCTACTGGTGATCGCGGCAGGCTTCGCGCTGAATATCTGGTCACGCGAGCTGACCGCGCTGGCGCTCGTGCCCAGCAGCGAATTCGTCGAACAGGATCCGCTAGCAGACAACGCCTATCAGGACCCTGAAATGTGGTTCTCGCGCCCTGGCATCGGCATCGATGATCCTGCCCGTTGGCAACCAGCGATCCAGGGGGAAGGCCGCGTCTTGCCGCCCTCGGGCGAGACGGCACCGCCTGACTTCGCCGTCTTTTTCGTTCACCCCACCAGCTATCTTGATCGCAACAACTGGAATGCGCCGCTGGATGACGCGGAATCGCAGAAGGTCGCGCGGCTGTATCTGCGCGGTATGGCCAGTCCGTTTAACCAGGCGAGCGAAATCTGGGCTCCGCGCTATCGCCAGGCGACAGTCGGGGCATTCCTGACCGATAGCGAAGAAGCGGGTCAGGCGCTGGACGCAGCCTATCGCGACGTGGCGCAGGCATTCGCCTACTTCCGTGACACCGTAGATGCGGGCACACCGATCGTGATTGCTGGCCATAGCCAGGGCGCACTCCACCTGCTGCGCCTGATGCGCGAGGAAGTGGCCGGAACACCGCTGCAACAACGGGTTATCGCGTCCTACATTGTCGGCTGGCCGATCTCGATTGATCGCGATCTTCCGGCTCTGCCCTTTCCCGCCTGTGCTACGCCCGATCAATCCGGCTGCATCCTGAGCTGGTCCAGCTTTGCCGAACCCGCCGATCCCAGTGCCCTGCTGGAGACCTATGCATCATCAGCCGGGTTCGATGGTGAACTGCGGGGACAAAGCGCAATCCTGTGCACCAATCCGCTGACCGGCGGCATTGGCGGCGCTGCCGAGGCGGCGAGCAATCCGGGCACGCTGGTGCCGGATGAAGATATGGCGAATGGCGAATTGGTCCCCGGCCTTGTCCCGGCACGTTGTGATGATCGCGGCCTGTTGCTGATTGGTGATCCCCCCGAAATGGGAAGCGCCGTGCTGCCGGGCAACAATTACCACGTATACGACATTCCGCTGTTCTGGCGCAGCATCCAGGCCGATGTCGGCCAGCGTGCTTCAGCATGGCAGGCCGCGCGTTGATCACTGACAATGCGGCCGAGTATCGCGAGGCTTTGGCCGATGGCGGTGGCTTGCTCGCGCTAGACCTCGGCACCAAGACTATCGGAACCGCCACCTGCGACAGCGGCTGGCGCTTTGCCACGGCTGGCAACACCCTGCCGCGCGGAAAGTTCGGCAAGGACAAAGGCAAGTTGGCCGAAATCATCCGTGAACGCCGCATTGTCGGCCTTGTCCTGGGCTTGCCCCGCAATATGGACGGCAGCGAAGGGCCGCGCGCGCAGGCAAGCCGGGCCTATGCACGCAATCTGGCCGACGCCTTTGAATTGCCGGTTCTGTTGTGGGACGAGCGCTGGTCCACCCAGAGCGCCGACGCAGCGATGATCGGGCAGGATATGAGCCGCGCCAAGCGAGCCGAGCGGATTGACAGCCATGCCGCCGCCGTTTTCCTGCAGGCGGCGATCGACGCGCTGGCTAGCGGCGGGCTGGACTAGACTGCCAATTCCTTGCGGCGGCGATAGGCCTCCCCTGCGACCAACCGACTTCCCGCATTCTCCGCCTCGCGCCAGATCGCATCGGCATCGCGGCTCGCAAGCGCCATCGCGTCGAAACATGCCAGTCGCAGCCGGTCACTCGGATGCTGGCGCGCAAACTGGGTCGCCACGTCGCACGTCTCCGCGTGCCCCATAGCAACGCCGCAGCGTAGGAAAGTCTCGGTCGCGCTGGGATTCAGCGCCGCTTCGATCGTGCCTCGATCAAGGTCAATTCGGTACTGGTCAAACCACCCGAGCGCGGGATTGGCCTCAACGATATTGAGCGAGACCGACAAGCTCTGCGGCGGCAATTGCGTGTGGATGTCACGATGGGCGCGATAATGGAGCACTTTGCCCGGTGTCAGGGTGGATCGTTCGACAAAGCGCAGAGCCGCAGTCTCGCCTCGCACTCCGGCGACTTCCTCATATTCATATTCGTAATAGTCGCTGGCATATCCCGGCCCGAAATAGCCCACGGTCAGGAAGTTGAAATTGTGATCGTGGGGCACTTCGTAGACGAAGCTGGATTTGCCGCTCGACCGGAAGATTGCATCGGTGCTGCTTGGCCAGATATTGGCGCGCAGGAAATATCCGTTTTGCGGCGTGGAAAGCATGATCGCTTGCGGGCCATAGGCCGTCGCGGCAGATGCATGCCCGCCCTTGATCGCATCGATCATCACATCACCGAGAAAGGCGGCATTCGCGCCGAGATCCGCCAGAGTCCGGGCATTGTGTCGCAGGCTTTCAGCGCAAGTGGGATCGAAGCCGATGCGATTGATCCGAGCGATCGCATCCCCGAGCTCGATGCGTGTTGCGTGCTCCGGTGTCAGGTTGGTCGGCATCAGGCAGCCTCCCCCATGGCGAGTTGGGGATAGTCCTGCACCAGTTGCTTCCGAAGCGCCTGCGACGGGCCGATCAAAGGGTCGCCCTGACGCGCTGCGATCTCCCCTAACGCTTTGATCCCGGCCATGGCATCCAATGCCAATGCCTGGCGCAACGCTTGCCAACGGAGAGGGGCCGCTACTTCCGAGAGCGCCACAACGATAAGCGCTGGCGCCGCATCCGCCCTACCCATGGCCCCCAGCACGGTCGCCATGAGCTCATGCCGACTATCCTCTGGGTTTCCGGCAGAGCGATGGAGGACGCGGCCATCATCGAGTGCATATTCGGTCGACTGACCCGGACGCTCGGCATTCCGCGACAGGCGCAAACTGACGAGGCTCCGGTCGACTGTCTCAATCAGGCGCGCGGACACGCTATCGAACCAGTCGCAATCTCCCACTGTGAAGGAGCGTGTTGAACGCGCCAGCGCTCCTGCACCATCGCGGGAGACAACCGCGCCGGTCGCATGACCCTGGAGGATTATCTCGACCCGCTCGCAATCGGTGAAGGCGATGGAATTTGCAGCTGGCCGCGACCCACATTCCAGCGTCACCAGCGCCAGGGTTGCCCGCCCCGCCCGCGCCAAATGCATCACGGCATAGCCGTCTGAATAGCTGTGCCGGAACGGCATCTGACCCAGGTGCGTATCACGCAATCCTGCGCACATTGTAGTCAGGAAATCCCGTACAAATGCCTCCGCCCTGTCGGGTTCGAACAGCGCAGCCAGGGCCGGATAGTCGGCAAAATTTCCGCCGCGACCGAACGCCTCCAAATCCTCGAGGATAGCCGCGACGTCGTCTGTCGCTTTCCACGCTTCACGTGTCTTGAGCATGTGTTCCTGCGCGAGGCGTTGCGAGGCTGGATCACCCCACAACGCGCGCAGAGCAGGATCAATCTGCATCCGCCGAATCCCCTCCTAGACCAGAGATTCGGGCGGGAAAGTTTCGTAGAGATAGACCATCAGGATCACGATCCGGTCATCCGTTGCAGCCGTCGCGAAATCAGACAGGCTGCCAAACACACCGGCTGCCTGATCCAGTTCGGGCAGGTTCGCGAGATCAATTTTTGGAAAGTTCATAAGGCTTTGCTCCCTCGTTGAAGCCACCAGCCAAAAGGGTGATGGCGCAGATAGGCTGGCGGAGACACGCAGGTTGTTGAAATTAAAAGATTGTAACGCGCCGCCAATTTGCCCAGAGCCTTTTTCATCCATGGCTGATCCGACACAATTCGACCCCCAGAAGGCGGCTTCATTCGTTCTCGGCAGCGGCCATTCCGGCTGGCTGGGCATGCAATACCGGGATCATGGCGAGGACTGGTGCGAGCTGGAGCTGCCGTGGCGGGAGGACCTGATCGGTGAGACCGAGCGGCACGTCCTGGCCTCCGGCCCGATCATCAGCCTGATGGATATGGCAAGCGGCCTGTGCATCTGGACCAAAATGAAGAGCTTCCAGGCCATCGCAACGCTGGATCTGCGGGTGGATTACCAGCGCCCTGCGCGCGAACGACACAATGTCATCGGCCGGGCCGAGTGCTATCGCCTAACCCGCTCGGCAGCATTCGTTCGCGGGGTCGCCCATGATGGCGATCCGGATGATCCAGTTGCGCATATTGCTGGTGTTTTCATGGCGCTGCCGGGGATGTCGCGCGATGGCAAATGAACTGTCCGCGATCACGCCTTATGCCGCCTCGCTTGGCATTGCATTCAACGAGTGGGAAGACGGCGTGCCCATTCTTATCCTGGGCGGGGAGAACATAGTGGAAGGGCGGCCGGGATTCTACCATGGCGGCGCGATCAGTGGACTGCTCGAAACGGCTGGCTACGCCGCTTTGCGCCTCGCGCTCAAGGCTGAAGAGCGCGAGGTCCAGCTGAAACCCATCAATATCACAGTGCAATTCCTCGCCCCGGCCAAGGCCGCACCTCTGTTCGCCAAGGCACGCATTACTAAGCTGGGACGGCGCAACGCGAATATTGCGGTCGAATGCTGGCAGGACCAGCGCGAGCGCCCAAGGGCAACGGCGATCATGAACGTGTTGCTGGCGGAACCCGAAGTCTAGATTTATCGCCCCGTTTGGCGTTGTGCGTCGCGTTGGGCCTGCTCGATCGCCCGTTCCGCTTCCCGCTGCGCCTCCTCTATTGCGTCGCCATCCACGCGCACGCCATCGGGGCCGATGCGGATATCGAGCGGGACGCCTTCTAGGTCGGTTTCGATGGTCAACCCGCCATCCTCGATCCGGACGCCCTCACCCAGCGGGATATCGTCAAGTTCGGGCACATCCATGGGCTGGACCGGACCTGAAGGATTAGCCCGCGGTGCTTCAGGTGCCGGTTGCGCCCCCAGACTCTGGCGCATGAAATCGCGCCACATCCGGGCAGGCAAGCCGCCGCCGCTGATCCCGTTGAGCGGGCTGTTATCGTCATTGCCGATCCAGACCCCAACCACCAAGTCCCCGGCATAGCCCACAAACAGCGCATCCCGATTGCCCTGGCTCGTCCCCGTCTTGCCGTAATTGGGGCCAGACAACATGGCGGCCCGCCCCGTTCCGGCATTGACCGCGCGGCGCAGCATCCGCTCGATATCCTCATGCACTCCGCCCGAAAGACTGGAGGGGCCGTCCCACAACCAGTCCCACCAGCTTAATTCTTCGTGTGGCAGTGGCGACGCCGTTACGGGGAACGCATTGCCGGCAATGCCAGCATAGGCCGAGGTCAGTTCAAGCAGCGACATGGTCGATGTGCCCAACGCCATGCTGGGATCGCCCGCCGGCAATGGCGATGTGATGCCCAGATCGCGCGCCATCTTGATCACGGCTTCGTCGCCGACCGAGTTGAACAGGCGCACGGCGGCAACATTGCTCGATCGGGCAAAGGCGTCTTCCAGCGTCAGGCTGTCAGAATATTTGCCACCACTGTTGCGGGGACGATAACCGCCAGTGGTGATTTCGGTATTGGCAACAGGGTCGTCAGGCGTGGCGCCAGCTTCCAACGCGGCGAGCCAGACGAAGGTCTTGAACGTGGAGCCGGGTTGCCGTTTCGCTTGGGAAACACGGTTGAAGGGGCTCTCGCGATAATCCCGGCCGCCCACCATAGCGACCACTTCTCCATTGGGCCGCATCGCCACGATGGCCGCTTGCGCCCCGCCCAGATTGGCATTGGCTACCACGCGCCGGGCAATGCCCTGCAACCGTGAATCGAGAGTGGTCGTGATTGCCTGACGCTCGTATCCGGCTTCGGATTGCCTGCGCAGGACCGGCAGGGCCCAATCGGCGAAATAGGTTCCTGTCGGCACATCATAGGTGGTCCGTACATCCAGCTTAGGCGCAGAAATCCCTGCCGCTTCCTGTTCGGTCAGATACCCTGTTGCCACCATCGCCCCGACGACCAGCCGCATCCGCGTCTCGGCTCGCTCATAATGCTTGGTCGGGCGCAGGGCAGACGGTGCCTGCACCAGCCCCGCCAGCATCGCCGCCTGCTCCACTGTCAGGTTTTCCGGCTGGCGGTAGAAATAGTGCAGGCTCGCGGCCCGCAGCCCGTAGGTATTGTCGCCGAAATAGGTATTGGAGAGATACCGCTCGAGGATTTCATCCTTGGTCAGCCAGGTCTCCAGCCAAAACGCAATCAGCATTTCGCGGCCCTTGCGGGTCAGGCTGCGTTCCGGGCTCAAGAACGTGAATTTCGCTAGCTGCTGCGTAATCGTGCTGCCGCCTTGCACCCGTCCACCGGTCGCATTGGCCCAAACCGCCCGTGCCAGCCCGCGCGGATCGACGCCCCAATGCGAATAAAAACGCCGGTCTTCGATCGCGAGAAAGGCCTGCACCACATGCGGGGGCAAATCCTCTACTGCGATCGGATCATCAACAATCGCGCCATTGCGGGCAATCGGCGTACCATCGGAGGCAAGCAGCGTGATCTGGGGCGGAACCACCGGCTCCAGCGATTTGTCCAGCGGCGTCGTCAGCGCTAGAAATGCGACCAGAGCGATGAAGGCCAGCAAGCCCGCCGCAAGAATCCGGGCGATCCACCACCGCTTGCGACGCTCGCGCCAGAAAGAGGGCTGCCACCAGCGCTGCTTCTTGCGCTCATGCAAGTCGACATGACGATCAACCTGGTCAAGCCGTTGATCCCATTGGTCGTAGTCCGTCTGCGGCGAACCAGAGCGATAGAGCGGTTCCTCCGTGCCCCCACCACGTTCCGCAAAATAGCCAGCATAGGCGCCTTCCGGCTTACCGGAATCGCGCCGCCACGGCGTCAGTTTACGGAACCACGGGGAATTCATTTTACTGTATTAGCAAGACAACACAGTAAAATCGAGGGCAAAATAACCTCAGCCGACGACACTTTCTGGCAGGTCTTCGCCGAACACGCGCTGGTAATACTCGGCCACCAGCATCCGCTCGGCTTCGTCGCATTTGTTGAGGAAGCTGAGGCGGAAGGCGAGACCGGCATTATTGAAAATTGCGGTGTTTTCGGCCCAGGTGATGACAGTGCGCGGGCTCATAACGGTCGAGATATCGCCGTTGATGAAGCCCTGGCGGGTCAGGTCGGCAACCTTGATCATGTCCGCAATCATTTTGGGATCCGCATCCGGGTTCTTGGCGGCAACGATGTTCTGCTCGGTTTCAGCCGGCAGGTAGTTGAGGCCGACCACGATATTCCAGCGGTCCATCTGGCCCTGGTTGATCTGCTGGGTGCCGTGATACAATCCGCTCGTGTCACCCAGGCCGACCGTGTTGGCAGTCGCAAACAGGCGGAAATTGGGGTCCGGGCGGATCACGCGGTTCTGGTCCAGCAGGGTCAACTTGCCTTGCTGCTCGAGCACGCGCTGGATGACGAACATCACGTCTGGGCGCCCTGCGTCATATTCGTCGAACACCAGCGCAACCGGGTGCTGTAAGGCCCACGGCAACAGGCCCTCGCGGAATTCGGTCACCTGTAAGCCGTCGCGCAGCACGATGGCATCGCGCCCGACTAGGTCGATCCGGCTGATATGGGCATCGAGGTTGATCCGGATACACGGCCAATTGAGGCGCGCGGCTACCTGCTCGATGTGGGTCGACTTACCCGTACCGTGATAG
This sequence comes from Parerythrobacter jejuensis, assembly GCF_039536765.1. NCBI lineage: Bacteria > Pseudomonadati > Pseudomonadota > Alphaproteobacteria > Sphingomonadales > Erythrobacteraceae > Parerythrobacter > Parerythrobacter jejuensis. Next base: position 2,845,001 of record NZ_BAAAZF010000001.1, on the reverse strand, counting down.
CCCTGGACCATTACCCGCCGATTGTGGGCAAAACCGGCCAGAATCGCGAGCGTCGTGTCCGGATCGAACACATAGCTTTCGTCGAAATCGGGCACGCGCTCGTCCGCCTCGGAAAAGGCGGGGACTTGCCAGTCGATATCGATCCCGAAGGTCTCGCGCACATCCACCGTGGTGTCCGGCGCGGAAAGGGTCGTCTTGGCGTTGGGCTCGAAGCTCTTGTCGGTGATCTCGTTCATTGCGCTGGCGGACCTAGACAAGCCCGGGCCGCCTCGCAATGCCCCATTATGACTGTAGCACCGATTCAGTTGCTTTCCGGGACCCGTAGATGGTCGAGATGCCCGGTCTTGATCCAGAATCTGGCACCTTCCGGCCCCGCTTTCAGACTGATCAAATCGCCTTTGGGCAGGCGCAACCAGTCGTGCCGCGCCAATCGCGTGGCATCCATTTGCAGCAGCCCGTCGAGGACGAGGATTTCGGCACCCCCGGCATCGCCCACATCATAGGTTCCGTGCGGTTGCCACTGCTCGATCGCCACTGTTTCGTGGGCATCGCGATGGAGCTCCGCCCGGGCGCGCCCATGCTCCAGATCCACCAAAGGGACAGTGTTGAGATCGAGACTGAACTGGTTCCGGTCCGCCGCATCGAATTGCCACAGTTTGACGAAGATGGTGCAACCATCATCGGAGCGCGGAATGTGATGGGTTGTCGGGGGATTGCGGACGTAGGTCCCGGCCGGATAATCGCCTTGTTCATCCTGGAACGTGCCTTCCAGGACGATGAATTCTTCCCCGCCGCCATGCGTGTGTTCGGGGAAAGCGCTTCCTTCGGCATATCGAACAATCGACGTCGCCCTTGCGACCTCGTCTCCGACGCGGTCCAGCATGCGGCGGTCCACGCCGGGCATGGGCGACGGCACCCAGTCAATCCGGCCCGAATGGACGTGGACACGGTGGTCAAAATCGGCATTGACGTCCATGCAATGGCTCCACTCTCAAACTGACGGCGTGCTGCCAAGATGGGGAGCGACTTCTCACTCGCCAAGGGACCCTTGCTGCACTACGCTTATGGCGATGCCGCCGCCTTCACCCACGGAATTTCTCAGACAGCAGCTGGTTGGCCGCGTGCGTGCCGTGTTCAATGATGTCGAGAACGGGCAGGAGCCCGTCCCGCCCAGTGATGATGCGCTGTTCGAGAAGAATACCCCGATCCGGATGGTGCATGCGGATCTGGTCGGCATGATGGTGGGCGGGGTTCGCGGCCTGTTGCTGCAAATGCTCCACCCGCACGCCCTGCAAGGTGTTCTCGACCATTCCAATTTTCGCGAGGACATGCACGGGCGGTTGCGTCGCACTGCCCGCTTTATTGCGCTGACCACATTCGGGCATCGAGACGATGCGAAAGAGGCCATCGAGCGGGTCAATCGGATTCATCTGCGGGTACAAGGTACCCTGCTCGATGGATCACCCTATACCGCTACCGATCCGCGCACTCTGGCTTGGGTTCATGTGGCCGAATCCACCAGTTTCCTCGCCGCATATTTGCGCCATGTCCGTCCTGATATGCCCGGCAGCGAGCAGGACGAATACTACCGCCAGTTTGCCGTCATTGCCCGCGGTCTGGGCGCCGATCCCGTCCCGATAAACCGCAACGAGGCAGAAATGCTGTTCCGGGAAATGCGCGGAGATTTGCGTGCCAGCCCGCAAGCGCGCGAGGTTGCCGACCTCGTGCTGACCCAGCGCCCGCCGGGATCCCCGCCTGCCGTCCAAGCGATGCTAGGGGGTGAGGCGGTGGCGTTGCTCCCCGCTTTTGCCCGGTCCATGCTGGGTCTGGAACGCCCCGGTCTTGCTGCCCTGCCCGCGCGTGCCGCCACGTGGGGTATGGGCAAGACCTTGCGCTGGGCATTCCGCCAGTAGCACCATTGTCTGGTCACAATCCGGGTCCATGAATGCTGGCGATCAGGAGGAGAGACGCGATGTATGTGATGGGTGTGGTGCTGGCGGTTCCCGCAGGAAATGAAGCCGCCTACCGCAAGATGGCCGAGGATATGGGTCAGATATTTCTCGACTATGGCGCACTAGAAGTGATCGAGAATTGGGAAGTCGACGTCCCCGAGGGCGAGGTGACCGATTTTCGCAAGGCCGTGAACGCGGAGACGGGCGAGAAGATTGTCTTCTCGTGGGTGACCTTCGAAAGCAAGGAAGCCTCCGACAAGGCGCACGAGGACATGATGCAGGACGAACGGATGAAAAATCCGCCTGCAGACATGCCCTTTGATGGCAAACGCATGATCTTCGGCGGTTTCCGGACGATCTATTCGGCCAGCAAAGAGAAGGCTTAAGCATGGCAGATTTCACATTCTACACCGTCGCGATGAGCCGCGGGCAGATTGCGCGATGGGCGCTCCACGAAGCTGGCGCTAATTACGACCAGGTCGTGTTCGACTGGGCCACAAGGCCTGACAACTTTGTCGATATCAATCCCATGAACAAGGTCCCCACGCTGGTGCATCATCATGGTGGCCACGACCATGTGGTGACAGAAGCTGCCGCCATTTGTCACTATCTGGCAGAGACACACCCTGGGACGGGCCTGCTGCCCGATGCGCATGAGAAGGCGAGCTATTTCCGTTGGCTGTTCTTTGCTGCCGGACCGCTCGAGCAGGCTATTATCGGCGCTGCCATGGGCTGGGAAGTCCCGCCCGAACGGGCCGGGATGGCCGGATTCGGATCCCTCGAACTTGCACTCGATGCGATCGATAGCTGGTTGAACACGAACGATTTTGTCTGCGGTGACAGGTTCACCATGGCCGACTGCTATGTCGGCAGCCAGTTTATCTGGGGCTTGCGCTTCGGCACTGTAGCGGAACGCCCCAGCTTCAAGGCGTATGTAGAGCGGTGCACCACGCGTCCGAAATGTGTGGAAGCTGTCGCCATTGACCAGAAACTGATCGAACAGGCGCAGACTGAAAGCTAGGCGATGGCCGCGCTCTTCCTGAGCAGCTGATAGGCCTCGACCACCCTGCTCAGGCGCTTTTCGTATTTGCGATCCCCGCCATTGCGGTCGGGGTGATAACGGCGCACGAGCTCGGAATAGCGCCGGCGCAGTTTCTTGCGGTCCGTTTCCAGCCCCAGCCCCATCGTTTCGAGTGCCTGCGCCTCGTCCCGGCTGAACCTGCCATCCATCGCCATATCCGCTTCGCGCTGGGCGCGGCTTTTGATCCCGGCAACACGCGCACCGATTGCGTCAAGCGGATCGTTGAAATCGGCCCAGCGCGGCATTCCGTCCACGCCGGCTGTCGGGCGGAAAGCAGCGGTTTCGGTTTGCCATCCGGAGGCAGGGGACTGGGCGCGAAGGATTTCCTCTGCATTCATCCCTTCGAACCAGTCATACCCCGCATTGAATTCGCGCACATGCTCAAGGCACATCCAGCGCCACTGGCCAGGACCGTCAAAACTGTTGCCAAAACTTCCGGGCGCGCGGAATTCGCCCGGCTCGCGGCAGGAAGGGTGTTCGCAGACTCGCCCTGAGCTTTCGTATCGTCCATGGAACCGGTCACCACGCATAGCGCTTTAGGATGGGTAATGCGGCACGCGATTGAAAGGGGTATCAAAGGCCATGGCCACGATGCAGGCTGAAATTGAAGAAATATTGCAGCGGGCATTTGCTCCGACCATGCTCGAAGTGATCAACGATAGCGGCCAGCACGCTGGCCATGCGGGTGATGATGGATCGGGCGAATCGCATTTTACTGTCGTCATCGAAAGCCCCGCATTTGCGGGCGTGTCGCGCCTGCAACGCCAGCGGCAAGTGATCGCTGCACTTGGCGATATCGTGGGCGAGCGTGTCCACGCGGTGGCGATCAAGGCCTCCGTTCCCGGAGGAAAGTAACGCGGATGGCCGAGTCTGTGACTGAAAAGCGATTGCGCCGGGCGGCGCGCATCCTTGTCCTCGATCCAGCCGAACGCTTGCTGATGTTCCGCTTCACGGTTGATGGCAGGCCGCCTTTCTGGGTGACAGCGGGCGGCGAGTGCGATCCTGGCGAGAGCTTCGAGGATGCCGCGAGGCGCGAATTGCTGGAAGAGACAGGTATCGAGGCCGATCCGGGCCCGCAGATCGAGCAGATTTGCCCCGAATTCGTGACGGTCGAAGGCGAGCCTGTAAGAGCTGACGAGCGATATTTCAGAATCCGGGTCTCGGAGGCCCGGATTGATACGTCAGGGCATACCCAGCTCGAACAACGCGTCATGCAGGAACATCGCTGGTTCACCCGCACTGAGCTGACCGATTGGCACGAATATATCTTCCCTCGCAATGTCGCCGAATTGATCGATAAGGATGCCGGATCATGATCGCCCAGACGATAACCCCCACCACCCACAATCTGGGCCAGTTCCAGGTCCGTCGAGCGTTGCCGACGCCGGGACGCACCATGGTGGGGCCGTTCATCTTTGTGGACCAGTTCGGGCCGGCCCAACTCGATATCGGCACGGCCATGGACGTTCGCCCGCACCCGCATATCAACCTCGCCACTGTGACCTGGCTGTTTGAAGGTGCGATCGATCACCGCGACAGTATCGGGAGTTTTTCGACCATTCGCCCGGGCCAGGTGAACCTGATGACCGCGGGCAAAGGCATCGTTCATTCCGAGCGGAGCCCGCAGGCGGAGCGTGATGCAGGGCCAAAACTCTACGGGATGCAGACCTGGCTTGCCCTGCCCGATGGCTGCGAGGAGATCGATCCGGCATTCGAAGCCGTAAAAGATCTTCCCGTGGTAGAGGATCAATGCGCGCAAGCGACTGTCATCATGGGTGAGCTATGGGGCAAGCGCGCTGCCACGACGACCCATGCGGACACGCTCTACGCCGAAATCAACCTGGCCCCCACCGGCAGCCTCCCGATCGACTGTGACGCGGATGAGCGCGCCGTGATGCTGGTGGGCGGTGAGGCTTCCATCGACGGGCAGTCCCTCGAACTATACGCGCTCACTGTGCTGGAGCCGGGACACACCATGATGCTGTCATCAGATCGCGGCGGGCGGATCATGTTGCTGGGCGGCGAAGCCTTTGCCACCAAACGGCACGTGTGGTGGAATTTCGTCAGTTCCAGCAAGGACCGGATCGAGCAGGCCAAGGATGACTGGAACAAGGGACGCTTCCCCACCGTGCCCGGCGACGACAAAGAATATATCCCGATCCCCGGGCAACCGCTGACGCGTAGCGACTAAGAGATTGAAGTGAAGGAGAGGACATGAGTTACGAAGGTCAAGCCTGGTGGATTACCGGCGCTTCGAGCGGCATTGGTGCCGCATTGGCAACAGAACTGGGTGCACGCGGCGCACGGGTGATCCTTTCTGGCCGCGACGAAGCCCGGCTGGCGGGGATTGCGGGCGATATCCCTACCGATACCCTCGTCCTGCCGTTCGATGTGCGGGATGATGCTGCGATGCTCGCCGCCACTACACAGGCGGTCGATTGGGCAACTGCGAATTCCGGCGGGCTGGACGGCTTTGTCGCCAATGCCGGCGTGTCGCAGCGCAGCCGTGCGACCAAGACCGACATGCAGGTCTATCGCGACATCATCGATATCGACCTGACGGCGCAGATTGCCGCGTCGCAAGCGCTACTGCCCCACATGACCGCGCGCGGAAGCGGGAAGCTGCTGTTCATCTCCTCCATCGCAGGCAAGGTCGGCGTGCCTATGCGCACGGCCTATTCGGCTGCCAAGTTCGGCCTTGCCGGATATGCCGACGCGTTGCGCGGCGAGCTTTCGATCGACGGGGTCGATGTCCACGTAATCTATCCCGGATCGGTCGCGACCAATGTCAGCCGCAATGCACTGAGTGCCGATGGCACCAAGCGGGGCCGCAGCGATGAAGTGATCGACAACGGCATCCCGGCCGACGACGCCGCAAAAACCATGCTCGACGCAGTTTCCAACGGCGACCGCGAGATCATTGTTGCCCAGGGCATGGAAGAAGCCATGGGCGAAATGCGACGCACGCCGGACCAGCTGTTCGACCAGGTCGCCGGGATGGTGGCAGCGGGATATATGGACAAGATGGAAGCGGACAGCTGAGCAGCATGGAACAGGTGCGGGTCACTCTCGCCAACGGGATCGCACTGGACGTGGTGGATGCAGGGCCGCGCGATGGCGAGGCCCTGATTTTCTTGCACGGCTTTCCCGAAAGCCATCGCACGTGGCGTAAGCAGATCACCCGTTTCAGCGACCGGTATCGCTGTATCGCTCCCGATCAACGCGGCTATCGCGGTTCGTCCAAGCCTGAAGGCGTCGAGAACTATACGCCGGACAAGCTGATCGGCGATGTCTTCCTGCTCGCCGATGCGCTCGGCATCGACCGCTTTAGCATTGTCGGCCATGACTGGGGCGGCGCATTGGCATGGGCGGTGGCCATGCGCGGCCAGGGCGATCGGGTCGACCGCGCGATCCTGTGCAATGCCGCGCATCCGGTGATCTATTCCAAGCTGCTATGGACCGATCCGGCCCAGCGCGAAGCCGGGCAATATATGCGGCTCTATCGCGATACCTCGCGCGACGATGAAATCCGCGCGAAAGGCCTGCGCGCCCTGATCGAAGGGACCGGCAATGCCACCGGTGCGCTGCCCGAGGATGATCCAGAAGAACGCGCCGCAATTCTAGCCGATTGGAGCGATGGAGAAGCGGCTATCGGCATGATCAACTGGTACCGTGCCACCCCTATGGTGGTGCCGCCCGCCGTTGCTCCGTTCGAAATTCCACCCGATGCGAAGCTGCCAAGAGTGCCCGTAATCACAATCCCGACGCTGGTGATATGGGCCATGGACGACCACGCCCTGGTACCGGGAAATATCGAGGGGCTGGAGCAGCATGTTACCGACCTGACAGTGGAAACCATTCCCGATTGCGGGCACTTCCTGTTGTGGCAACAGCCCGGCAAAGTGAACGCCGCTATCGAGGCGTTCCTTTGCCGAACCGCTTAGTCGTAGAGCCACTCCACCCACGCCCCGTGCGGATGCGCGCAGGCAAGCAGGCTGGCGGTTTCACCTCCGGGCCAATAGCTTACATGCAATTCATGCCGGAAAGTCTCACGATTGGTTTCGAGGCTGACCCAGGCCAGTGGCTTTTGCGCGGTCGCACGTGATGCGGCTTCGGCCATTGCGGCGCGGATCGCTTCCTGCTGGTCATCGGGGACGTATTGCCACACGATCGAGTGGAACAGCACGCGGGTGACGTCGTCTTCCTGTGGCCGGGAGAGCGCTTCTGCAACAAAGCTACCGGCATCCTGTTTGACTACATCGGGAGCGCGTTCACGCGCAAGGTCGACTGCGGCGTCGATTCGGCCCATCCGGGCAGTTGCTTCGGGCCAGACATAGCTTTTCAGCTGCATCGCCGATTCCGGATCACCAAGATCGATCGGGGCGACATCGCACCCTCGGATCGCGATAATGCGGGGCGATGTGGAAGGGGGTGGGCCGCCTTTCCACTCCGGCGCGATCCGCATCGGGCTGTTTCCGGGCCCGGTGCGAACCCCGCCCAGATCGAAGAAATACCGCTCCATCATCGTGTTGATGCCCGCGCTTGATCCGAGTTCGAGCATTTCGAATTGTCCGGGCACATGCTGGGCCAACCACAGCAGGCCCGCCATCAGGCTGGCGGACCGGCCCGCTTCGTTGGTCTGGGGTGGCCCATCGAGCCAAGGAAGCAATCGCGCATCATACGTCTCAACCAGTTCGCAGACCAAAGCATTCACTGCACTCTGGTCCGTCATCTGCCCGCCATAGACGGCTCCGAGCCGTGTATCCTCGCCGGTCAGCACCAGATTGTGCAGGCCGCCATTGATCCGCAGGGGCATTGCATCCTTCAGGGTCAGCCCCTGCCAATTGGCCATGCGGCGCCCAGTTGCGGTATTCGTTTTGGCAGCAGCCAGCAGCCCCCGGATCACCTTTGCCGTTCCCGGCGCTCCGCCCTCCTCGGCATGTTTCGCCTGCCATTCGATGGCGTCGGGGAGCGATTTGATGTCCATGATGCTGCCGGTTTGCGCCATTAAGGTGTGTCCTTTCCAATTGCCCTTTGGCCCTGCGCTGCCTATTTGGCGCGCCATGCCGCAAAACTCGCTCACATTCGCTGTGCCCAAAGGCCGCATTCTGGAGGAGGCGCTGCCAGTGATGGCGCGCGCTGGCGTGGTGCCCGAGGATGGCTTCCACGACAAGTCCAACCGGGCCTTGTCTTTTGCGACAACCCGCGAAGACATGCGCCTGATCCGCGTACGCGCTTTCGACGTTGCAACTTTTGTCGCCCACGGCGCTGCGCAGTTGGGCATTGTCGGGTCCGATGTGATCGAGGAATTCGACTATTCCGATCTCTACGCTCCGGTTGATCTGGATATTGGCCATTGCCACTTGTCCGTGGCCGAGCCTGCGGATGGTTCCGGCGATGTCGGGACGGCAAGCCACCTGCGGATCGCAACCAAGTACCCCAATCTGACCCGTCGTCATTTTGAGCGACAGGGTATCCAGGCAGAATGCGTCAAGCTGAACGGTGCGATGGAACTTGCCCCGACGCTCGGCCTGGCAGGCAGGATTGTCGATCTGGTCTCGACCGGCCGCACCCTGAAAGACAATGGCCTGGTCGAGAAAGACAAGATTATCGACATTTCGGCGCGTCTGATCGTCAATCGCGCCGCACTGAAAACCGACAGCCGTGTCGCTGCGTTGGTCGAAGCGTTCCGCGCCGATGCCGAGAAGCGCAAGGCAGCCTGATGCAGAGGCTCAAATCTTCCGATCCCGATTTCGCGGACAAGTTCACAAAGCTGGTGGAATCCCGCCGCGAAAGCTCGCGCGATGTCGGCCGGGATGTGTTCGATATCCTCGCCCGGGTTAAGGGAAAAGGCGATGCTGCGCTGGTCGAATACTCGGCCCGGTTTGACCAGCACAACCTGACCACCGACGAAGATTGGTCGATTGCGCCTGCTGCTTGCAAGGCAGCCTATGACGGGCTGGATAGCGATCTACGCGAGGCACTCGAGCTCGCTGCTGACCGCATACGCGCCTATCACGAGGCACAGCTGCCCAATAATCGCGACTACACTGACGATGCGGGTGTACGCCTGGGGGCCAACTGGTATCCCGTCGATGCCGCAGGGCTTTATGTTCCAGGAGGGCGCGCGGCCTATCCTTCATCGCTGTTGATGAACGCCATCCCGGCGAAGGTTGCGGGTGTGGAACGGCTGGCAATTGTTACGCCGACGCCCAAAGGGGATAGCAATCCGCTGGTTCTGGCCGCCGCGCACATCGCGGGTGTTGATGAAATCTGGCGGGTTGGCGGTGCGCATGCAGTTGCGGCGCTGGCCTATGGCACCGAGCGGATCAAGCGGGTCGATGTCATCACCGGCCCCGGCAATGCCTATGTCGCCGAGGCGAAGCGTCAGCTCTATGGCGTGGTCGGCATCGACATGGTGGCCGGCCCGAGCGAAATCCTGGTCATCGCCGACGGCAAGAACGATCCCGACTGGATCGCCGCCGACCTTCTGAGCCAGGCCGAACATGACCCGACCAGCCAATCGATCCTGATCACGGACGATGCCGATTTTGCGGAACAGGTGGAAGATCGCGTCGACGTGCAATGCGCGATGCTGCCCACTCGCAAGGTCGCCCGCGAAAGCTGGGATGCGCATGGGGCCCTGGTGGTCGTCGAAAAACTCGAAGATGCCATCCCCCTCGCCAATCGTCTGGCAGCAGAGCATGTGGAACTGGCCGTCGATGATCCCGAAGCCCTGATGAAGGGCCTGCGCCATGCAGGCAGTATTTTCCTGGGCCGGATGGTGCCCGAAGCTGTCGGCGATTATGTCGCCGGTCCCAACCACGTTTTACCCACCGGGCGGCGCGCGCGCTTTGCCAGCGGATTGTCCGTGCTCGATTTCATGAAGCGCACCAGCTTTATTTCGATGGACAAATCCGGGCTGGAAAAGATCGGACCTGCCGCGGTCAAGCTGGCCCATGCCGAAGGGCTGCCGGCCCATGCCGCCTCAATAGAATTGCGTCTCAAATGAACAGCACAGACAACAACCGCAGCCAGTCTCGCTCCGCTGCGAGGCTCGCCGCCGTGCAGGCACTATACCAGAAGGACATGGAGGGCACCGCCCTCGCCCGGCTTCTGAACGAATTCCACCAGCACCGTCTCGGTCGCGAGATCGAAGACGATCAATATGCCGATGCCGAAGTCGATTTCTTTGACGATCTGGTCAGCGGGGTCGACGCCCGTCGTGAGGAGATCGACGATTTGATCACCGGCAAGCTAGCCGGTGGCTGGACTGTCAAACGCCTCGACAAGACCATGCTGCAAATCCTGCGCTGCGGTACCTTCGAATTGCTGGCCCGCGCCGATGTACCCGCTGCTGCGGCGATCAGCGAATATGTCGATGTCGCCAAGGCATTCTTTGATGATCGCGAGGCGAAATTTGTGAATGGCATACTCGATGCTCTTGCAAAGCAGGTTCGCAAGTAAAGCCTGAAGGAAATTCACTGGCTGTTCAGCCGGTGGAGCCATGATCCCCGCAATCATTGTTGGGGAGAATATGATGCGCATGCCTGTTTTCTTGGTCACTTTCGCGGCGCTGGCCGCTTTGACACCCCCGGCAAGCGCGCAGTCTTCTGCATCTTCGGTTTCGACTCCGGGATCCGCATCGACGGGGCCGCGCACCGGATTTCCCAGCCGTGCGGACATAAGCGATCTTGGCCGAATTCGGGATGGACTAAGCAAGGAGGCCAATCGGCAATTGTCGCGTGCTGACGAACAGCGTTACCGTGATCTGTATCAAGAGCGCGATGCCATCGCGATTGCGGAATTTCTGGTCTCACGTGCCAAGGATGGCGATATCTGGGCCATGCGCGAAGCGGGTGCCTTTTATGGCGGGCTCAATGGTCTCGCCAACCATCCCCTCAAGTCCCTCTATTGGTATCATGAGGCTGCCACACTGGGCGACACACGCTCTGCGATGGTGATCGGCACTGCATATGCCCGCGGGGTAGTCCTAGAGCAGGATAACGATCTGGCGAAGTTCTGGCTCGAGCAAGCCAGGAAAAGCGACGACCGCAAGACCCGCATGGACGCAAAGAAGCTCCTCGCGGCTCTCTAAGACTTGGCCTGCGCTGGCGAGCACTCTAAGTGCCCGCAATGGCCGCCCCTAGCGAACTTTCCTATATCTCCGCACTGCGCGCATTGGCCTCGCATCCCGGCGCACGCGGATTGCAGGATGATGTGGCCGTGCTGGAAATTGGCGACCAGCAGCTTGTCATCACCCACGATATGATGGTCGAGGGCATCCACTGGCTGCCCGGTCAGGACATGGCCGATGTCGCCTGGAAGCTGGTCGCCGTGAATCTCTCCGACCTTGCGGCCAAGGGGGCGAAACCCATCGGTGTAATCTTGGGGCAAACCCTGGACCGCGATCAGGACCGGTTCCTGTCCGGGCTGGAAGACGCGCTTCGCACATTCGACGTGCCCTTGCTGGGCGGCGATACCGTCAGCGCCGGTGGTGGCCCGGTCAGCCTGGGCCTGACTGCCCTGGGCAAGGCGAGCTGCGATCCTGTTCCCAGCCGGAGCGGAGCCCGGCCCGGCGACATTCTCTATCTGAGCGGCCCGGTTGGCGCCGCCATAATCGATTTCGAAGCGATCAAGGCTGGCGAAGCGCCCCTCGGCTCTGCCTTCTTGCGCCCCCATCCACTTCTGGCCGAAGGCCAAGCTCTCGCCCCGATGGTAACCGCGATGATGGATGTCTCGGACGGTGTGCTGCTGGACGCGTGGCGTTTGGCTACGGCCAGCGCTGTCACCCTGTCAATTGCAACCGACGACGTGCCGCTGGCAGCGCCGGAGGACAGGCGCGAGGATGCCTTGCGCTGGGGTGACGACTATCAATTGCTTTTCACCGCCCCTGCCCATGTAGAACTGCCCGTAAAGGCCGCACCTATCGGTACAGTTGAGGAAGGCGAGCCTCCATTACTTCTCGATGGTGTAGCGATATTCGATCCCGAGGGTCTGGGATACCAACACTAGGGGGTCAGATCGCCGAGCAATCCACTCCGCGCTTTTCAAGGATCGGCTTCATCGCGAGATACGCGTCTCTGGTCCGGTGGTTCGGAATTCCGGGATACAAGTGATGGATCAGGTGTGTTTCCATGCACATTGACCAGAAATGCCCGACTTTGCTTTTGAAGATATAAGCTTGTTCGTACCGCCCGGTCTGCCCTTCGCGAGGGTGATGTGGAGCCCAGCTGAGGAAAAACCGGATCCAGCTCAGCCCCAACTGGCGCGGGAGCCACCAGCACACAGCTGCTTCGATCGCAAAACCGTTCCACGCCATCGTAAATAGGGTCGCGAGGTAGAACAGCTGTACATAAGCGGTCTGTTTCAGAGCCTTTTGTGATTCCGGCGTATCGAGCTGTTCGCACACGCTCTTGTACCGGTTGATTGTCCCGTCGACACGGGGCTGGCGGTTCCACCAGGTCTTGTACCACGCCATCAGCATGTTTGGCGCTTCGTCGGTATAATCCGGGTCACGCGTGGGATGGTTGCAATGTTTGTGATGTTCGAGATGGGTGATCTTGCCCATGCTGAATGGCACGGCAATCGGAAGCAGCGAGACTTCGCCCACCCACTGGTTCATCCAGCGCGTCTTCTCGCCACGCTTGGCGATATTGTCATGCATTGCCTCATGGCAAGTAACGTAGCCGGCAACCGTAAGAAAGGTCGAGATGATCAGGGCAAGCCATACCGGCACGATCCCCAGCATAGTCAGCGGGAACATCGAAACCCAGATGGCAAACCCGCCAAAGGCTGCCGCGACATAGCCCCACATCGGGCCGCCGTGGAACCGCGCCGCTATCTCGCGCTCTTCCTTGAGAAGCTCGACCCGCGTGTACTTGTCGAGACTGTCGTCACCAGACAGCGGGATCGCTGAGGGATCGCGGTTCCTGACGTCGGTTCCGCCCCCGTCACCTGTCCCGACATCGTCGGGTCCAAGATCGAAATCGAATGGCTTTTCAGAGATATCCGGCCGGTCTGTCATATCCAGCGCCCCCGGATCGTCGCGTAAAGCCCCCAGGAGCCGCCGACAATCAGCCCCAGGGCAATCCGGCTCAACCCCAGCGGGGCATCCCACTCCCAAACCGCCATGGTCTGCGCGATCAACGGGGCAATGAAGCCCAGGCCGAACAGAAGCGGCATAATGGCGAACAGTCTTTTTATCGCGACCTGCATGGGTGTTTACTTACTGCTAACCATGGAATCCGGCAAGAGTCCGCGCAATCCAAGAGTTTGTGCGCCCCATTTCGGTACGGCCAAACCAAGGCTGGGGATGCCCCTTCGATCCGTCGCAGAAAAGCTTGCCTAGGCGCTCTTCGGTCTCTAGCGGTGCGTGCCACATGGGCCCTGTGCAAGCGGGGCCTTTGGCTATCGAACGAACAAGAAACTTTTAGGGGAGACAATCGTGGATCTTGTACTGATCGCGATCGTTCTGGGGCTGCTGGCCGTTATTTACGGCTTTATCACCAGTCGCCAGGTGCTCGGAGCAACTGCGGGCAACGAGAAAATGCAGGAAATCGCCGGTGCGATTCAGGAAGGTGCGCAAGCCTATCTGAAACGCCAATACACCACCATCGCCATGGTCGGTGTGGTCGTTGCGATCCTGGTATTCGTATTTTTGGGCGCTATTTCGGCCGCCGGCTTTGTGGTCGGCGCAATCCTTTCCGGGGTTGCCGGGTTTATCGGGATGAACATCTCGGTTCGCTCGAATGTCCGCACGGCGGCGGCTGCACAGACCGGCCTGCAGGAAGGTCTGACCGTGGCATTCCGCGCGGGCGCCGTTACCGGCATGCTGGTGGCAGGCCTCGCGCTGCTCGCCATTGCAGGCTTCTTCTATGTGCTGACCGGCCCGATGGGTCTGGACCTCACCGTTCTCGCCGAAAAGCGCGAGATCATTGATGCTCTTGTTGGCCTCGCCTTCGGTGCCTCGCTGATTTCGATCTTCGCCCGTCTGGGTGGCGGTATCTTCACCAAAGCTGCCGACGTCGGCGCCGACCTGGTCGGCAAAGTCGAAGCCGGTATCCCGGAAGATGATCCCCGCAACCCGGCGACTATCGCTGACAATGTGGGTGACAATGTTGGCGACTGTGCCGGCATGGCTGCTGACCTATTCGAGACCTATGTTGTGACCGTTGGTGCGACCATGGTTCTGACCGCCCTGCTGTTTACCGGCATGGCGTCGGCTGAACTGACCGCGTTGATGAGCCTGCCGCTGCTGGTTGGCGGTGTTTGCATCGTGACGTCGATCATCGGCACCTACATGGTCCGCCTCGGCAAATCGAACAACATCATGGGCGCCCTCTACAAGGGCTTCATCACCACCGCCGTTCTCTCGATCCCTGCCATCTGGTGGGCGACCGACTATGCGATCGGTATGGGTGCTGAATTCACGGTCGGCGATCAGACCTTCACCGGCATGGACCTGTTCTGGTCGATGATGGTGGGCTTGGCGGTTACCGGCCTGATCATCTGGATTACCGAGTATTACACCGGCACCGAGTATCGCCCCGTTCGCTCGATTGCGAAATCGTCCGAAACCGGTCACGGCACCAACGTCATCCAGGGCCTGGCTATCAGCCTGGAATCGACCGCGTTGCCGACGATCGTGATCGTGGTGGGTATCATCGTGACATACCAGCTCGCGGGCCTGATGGGCATCGCCTTTGCGGCTACTTCGATGCTGGCTCTTGCTGGTATGGTTGTTGCGCTGGACGCTTATGGCCCGGTTACGGACAATGCCGGCGGTATCGCCGAAATGTCTGAACTGGACGAAAGCGTGCGCGAGAAGACGGATGCACTCGACGCCGTGGGTAACACCACCAAGGCTGTGACCAAGGGCTATGCCATTGGTTCGGCTGGCCTCGCGGCGTTGGTGTTGTTCAGCGCCTACACGGCCGACCTCAAGGAGTTCTTCCCGGATCTCCAGGTCAGCTTCAGCCTCGAAAATCCGTATGTTATCGTTGGCCTGCTGCTCGGCGCCCTGCTCCCGTACCTGTTCGGTGCCATGGGCATGACCGCTGTTGGCCGTGCCGCTGGTGACGTGGTGGTCGATGTGCGTGCGCAGTTCGCTGCGGACAAGGGTATCATGGCCGGCACCAGTCGCCCTGATTACGCCCGCACCGTCGACCTGGTAACCAAGGCTGCGATCAAGGAGATGATCGTTCCTTCGATGCTGCCGGTTCTGGCACCGATAGTTGTTTACTTCGTGATCACTCTCGTTGCAGGCCAGGCCAATGGCTTTGCTGCGCTGGGCGCATTGCTGCTGGGTGTGATCGTTTCGGGTATCTTCGTGGCCCTTTCCATGACCGCCGGTGGCGGCGCATGGGACAATGCCAAGAAGTACATCGAAGACGGCAATCACGGCGGCAAGGGTTCGGAAGCCCACAAGGCTGCTGTGACCGGCGATACGGTTGGCGATCCTTACAAGGATACTGCCGGCCCGGCCGTGAACCCGATGATCAAGATTACCAACATCGTCGCGCTGCTTTTGCTGGCGGCACTTGCTGCCGGCTAACCGGCGCAAGCCCTGATCCAACGAAAGTTGGCCTGAAAACCCCGTCCGGAGCAATCCGGGCGGGGTTTTCACTTGCAGTTCAGCCTAGCTTTCGTAAGCTCCGCCTCACGAGTTAGGACTGGCTCGGATTCTCCCCCTGAGAGCACATGGCCCAAGGGCCGCATTGACCGGGAGAGCCTCGCCCGGTCCATTGGTCGCATTTGGATTCAAGGGGTTTTTCATGTCTTTCAAGAATTTCGCATTGCGCGGGGCAAGCGCTGTTGCACTTTCCGTCCTGGGAATGGGCCTTGCGCCGGCTACCACGGGTGTGGCGATTGCACAGGACGGCGGCTCGGGCGAAGAAATCGTCGTTACCGGCCAGCCGATCGATCTTGGCGTGATCGGCGCTATTCCCAGCACCCAACAAGTCCGGATCTCGCCCAATGGCGATCGTCTGGCGATGACAGTCAATCGCGACGGCGAAGAAGTGTACGCTGTGCTGGACCTCAACAATCCCCAGGCCCGGCCGAAGGTGTTCGCATCTGCGGGCGAATTCCGCGAGGCCGGTGACCGTACCGTCGGTTTCTACACTTGGGTCGGCAATGATCACATTGTCTTCCAGCTGGTCAGCCGGGAAAATCTCTTCGGCCAGCGTGCTGACCTGGCTCGCCTGGTCGGCTTCGACGTGAACACCGGCAAGGCCGAACCGCTGGTCTGGCGCGATTCGGGCGGCAATGCGAGCCAGATGCTCCACATCGATCACGAAAAGGGCGAATTCCTGCTCCAGCGGACCAACCGCAGCTATTCCAGCGGCGCTGACCAGCGTCGCCCGGAAGTGGTCAAGGTTGATGTCGCAACAGGTCGCTATACTCGCGTCCAGCGCCCCAACCTGATCGTTGGCGGCTGGTTTGCAGACGGCGATGGCAATGTTCGTATGGGATCGGCTTACGACCCGGACAGCGGCGAAGCCCGCATGCTCTATCGTCCGGGCGAAAAGGGCAATTTCAAGACGGTCCAGAAGGTCGTCGACGAAAGCTTCACCGGTGAGGGCATAAATCCCGAGATTTTCCTCGACGAGCCGGACATGGCGATTGCCACCAGCAACCATACCGGATTCAACAAGGTTTATAAGGTGAACCTTGCAACCATGGAACTGGGTGAAGAGCTGTTCGGCGTAGACGGCTATGACGTCGATGGTGTGATCAGCAACAAGGAAGACAACAAGCTGATCGGCGTGCAGTACCGCACAGACCGCAGCCGGGTAGAATATTTCGATCCCTTCATGAAGGCGATCCAGGAACAGGTTCTCGACGCGTCTTTCGGCAAGGGTAATGCCCGGGTGGTATCGAGCAGCGAAGACCAGAAGAAGATGGTCATTCGCGTGGCCGACACCAGCCAAATGGGTGGCTTCTTCTACTACAACAGCGACAATGGCGATTTCAAAACCATCGGCTGGACCAATAACGGCCTGCAGGATGCCAAGCTGAACCCGGTCAAAGCCATGCGCTACACGGCATCGGACGGGGTCGAGATCGAAATGATCGTGACCATGCCGCGCCACCGGATCGGGCAAAAGAACCTGCCGGTGATGATGATTACGCATGGTGGCCCCTTCGGTCCGCGTGACACGGCCGATTATGACGGCTTTGGTTGGAACCAGGCGATGGCAGAGCAAGGCTATGTCGTCGTTCAGCCGAACTATCGCGGTTCGGGCGGTTATGGCGCCGAATTTATCAAGATGGGCCGTGACGATGGTTTTGGAATGCGGATGCAGGATGACCTGAACGACGCAATCGATCACCTCGCCAAAGAAGGTATCGTCGATGCCAATCGCGCCTGCATGATGGGCTGGTCCTACGGTGGTTATGCCTCGGCCCGCGCAGCACAGCGCGACCCGAACCGCTGGCGCTGCACCATTGCCGGGGCGGGCGTTTATGACCTGGAACTGATGCGTCAGTATGATGTCGGTTATCTGGGCAAGTTCGGTTCCAACTACCTCGCCAAGGGCGCGGCAGACCTTGATACGGTCAGCCCGGCTAAGAATGGTGGCGGTGACTGGTCGCCAATTGCCATTGTGCACGGAGTGCGCGACGCACGCGTTCCTTACGAGCAGGCACGGACATTGGTAAACTCGCTGAAGAGCGCCGGTAAAGTCGAAGGGCGTGACTTCGTCTATCTCGAGCAGCCGAAGAACACTCACAATCTGCCCTATACCGACACGCGTGTGGAATGGCTGGGCACGGCGACGGCGTGGGCCCACAAGTACAACCCTGCCTTCATCGAGAGTGACGCTGACTATGCCAAGCGGCCCAAACAACTCGATGCGGCTGCTGTGAAGATGGCCGAGGAATTGAACTTTACACTCTGATCCGCCACTTCGGCAAAGATTACCATGGGGGCGCTTCCACTGCGGTGGGGGCGCCCCCTTCGCATTGTTAACGGCTCCTAAGCTGTTCCCCTGTAAGCGGGCGCATGGCGGCAAGGGGCCGCCCAATGCGAGGGTTAACGCGTGACACGCCACACCGGGGCAATTCTGGCGCAAGCGGAAGTATCTGCACCTGTCGTGCGGGTTGATCCGTGGCGCCAGTCACCGGCGCTATCGCTCCCCGAGCGGTGGGACGCACTTGCCAGCCATGCCTGCGAGCCCAATCCCTTTTTCGAGCGCTGGGCGCTAAAGCCCGCGCTTGAGCAGTTTGACGGCGACGAAAGCGTCCTTCTGTTCACCCTGCTCGATCAGGATGAACTTGTGGGCCTGATGCCGCTGACCCGTTCGCGCGATTATTATGATCATGCGATCCCGCATGTCTCGATCTGGCTCCACCACAATGCCTTCTGCGGCGCTCCGCTGGTGGCGACAGGGTACGAAACCATCTTCTGGTCCAGCCTGCTGGAATGGGCGGACTCATCAGGCAATTTGGTGCCCTTTCTACATCTCGCAGGGCTTCCCGCAGGCGGGCAACTTCACACCGCATTGCGTGATGTCGCGCGCTTGCAAGGCCGGCCAGCAACGATTGTGCAGGAAGACGAACGCGCCTTGCTCGTCTCCGACCTCTCGCCCGAGGACTATTTCGCCCAATCGATGAGCAGCAAGAAGCGCAAGGAATTGCGCCGCCAGCACAAGCGCCTGTCCGAACAGGGTGACCTCGTCTTCCTTCGCTGGTCCGATGCCGAGGGGATCGACGAATGGATATCCAGCTATCTCGCGCTCGAACAGGCGGGCTGGAAGGGCAAGCAAAGCACAGCCCTCGCCGATGCAGCACAGACCCGCACCTTCTTTGCTGACGCGCTAGCCGGGGCGGCACACGCTGGACGGTTGGAGCGGTTGTCCCTTGAACTGGACGGACGCCAGATTGCAATGCTTGCCAGCTTTATCACGCCACCGGGCGCCTACAGCTTCAAGACGACCTTTGATGAAGAGTACGCCCGATTCTCCCCAGGCGTCCTGCTCCAGCGAGAAAACCTCGCTTTGCTCGATCAGGACGATATCGCCTGGTGCGACAGCTGCGCTGCCGCCGATCATCCCATGATCGAACGGATCTGGCGCGAAAAACGCACCATCCTGCGCGTTAATGTGGCGTTGGGCGGCATGATCCGCCGCCATGCCATGCGCGCCCTCGCCCGCATTGAAACCGGTTCATTCCCGAAAGGCCTGTGACCCATGGACTTCGCCCGCACACCTTCACCAGATAGCGCACCCGACATTGTCGATGATCTGCCGCAGGATGTTTTCCCGCCAGAGGCCCGGATGCAGTTTGCCAAGAACTATCCGGAAACACCGCACAAGCTGACGCATAATCTGCGCCAACACGAATTGCTGGCCCTAGACGCTCTGGCCGCACTTGCAGGGAAGCTGCCATCCCGCTCGATCGAATATAACCGGGGCGACCTGCCGATCGGCGTCGAAGGCAAGCCGGGCACCACCGGCCTTTCGATAGAAGATACCATCCGCCAGGTTGCGACAAGCAACAGCTGGGCCGTGCTCAAGAACATTGAGCAAGTCCCGGCTTACGAAGCTTTGTTGCGACGGTTGCTCGATGAAATCCACGACGAGATCGAAGCCAAGACGGGGGCAATGCTGCGCCCGCAAGGGTTCATCTTTATCTCCAGCCCCGATGCCGTGACGCCCTATCATTTCGATCCGGAGCATAACATCCTGCTCCAGATCAAGGGCGGCAAGACGATGACACAATTCCCCGCTGGCGACGCAAAATACGCGCCGGACGAGGTGCACGAGACTTACCATTCCGGGGGCGCCCGCGAACTCGTCTGGAGCGACAACCTCGCAACGGGCGGAACCGAGATTGCGATCACTGCCGGCGAAGCGCTGTTCGTGCCCGTGATGGCGCCTCACTTTGTTCGCAATGGGCCCGAGAGCTCTATCTCGCTGTCGATCACTTGGCGCAGTGACTGGAGCTTCGAAGAGGCCGATGCCCGCGGGCTCAACCGGATCTTGCGCAAGCTTGGCATCGATCCCGCCGCTCCTGGCCGCTGGCCGCGCAGCAATCGCGGCAAGGCCTATGCCTATCGCGCGTTGCGGAAAGTCGGATTCGTTTCCTGACATGCGTTGACGTGGGCCAGCCTGCATCGCAGGAGGCGCACTATGAATGCTAAGACTCCTGATCCACAAAGACTGGTCGACGGACTGGTCAAGCTCCTGACCGTCGAACGGACCGCCGAAGACAGTTTCATGGGTCGCGAACAGCCCAACGGGATTGGCCGCGTGTTCGGCGGACAAGTGATTGCCCAGGCGCTTCAGGCAGCCCAGGCAACCGCGCCGGAAGGATTGGAGGCGCATTCGCTCCATGCGTTTTTCCTTCGTGGCGGGCAGGAAGGGATCGCCATTGATTACGATACGGCTCGCGACTTCGATGGTCGCAGCTTTGCCAATCGGCGGGTCGTGGCCAGCCAGGAAGGCACACCGATCCTGAACCTGACGGCAAGTTTCCAGCGCCCGGAAGAGGGGTTGGAACACCAGGACGCCATCATGCCCGATGTCGAGCCCCCCGAAGAGCTGAAATCCGACATGGAGATGCGGCGCCGGATGGTGGAAAAGGCTGGCGACCGGATGACAGAGCAGCAACGCAATCTGGTTTTGCGCCCCCGCCCCATCGAGATGCGGACTATCGACCGGCTCCACTGGATGAATTCCGAGCCGAAGGAGCCGCGCGCGCATACGTGGTTCAAGACCGTCGCGCCGCTGAGTGACGATACGGCGATGCACCGCGCGATCATTGCCTATGCCAGCGACTATACGTTGCTTGGCACCAGTGCCCTGCCCCACGGCCTAAGCTGGATGCGCGGCGAACTGGTTGGCGCCAGCCTCGATCACACAATCTGGTTCCACCGCCCCGCACGGGCTGACGAGTGGCTGCTCTACGCTACCCAAAGCCCATGGAGCGGCTCAGGCCGCGGGATGAACCATGGCCGCATCTTCAACCAGAAGGGTCAACTGGTCGCCAGCGTCGCGCAGGAAGGCATGATGCGCAAGCGCAAGAAGAAGGCAACGTGATGCTTGCGTGATCGCAGCGCTCGGGTAATCTCGACCCCGAGAGGACACCCGATGCAGATCACCCGCCAGCCCCCGGTCAAACACACGCTCGAGCCGAGCAACCACCCCTATCTGAGTGGCCCATGGACTCCGTTGCAGGAGGAAGTGGATGTGGACGAGCTGGAGGTGATCGAGGGCATCCTGCCCGACGATATTGACGGCATTTACCTGCGCAATACCGAAAACCAGGTCCACCAGCCCTTGGGCCGCCATCATCCCTTCGATGGCGATTCCATGATCCACCAGGTCAGCATTTCCGGTGGCAAGGCCAGCTATCGCAACCGCTATGTCCGCACCCATTGTTTCGAGGAAGAGCAGATCATGGGGCGCTCCCTCTGGGGTGGCTTGATGGACCCGAAGGGGACTGCTGATCGCCCCGGCTTCGGCGCGCACGGGCGGCTCAAGGATACCGGCAGCACTGATATCATCGTGCACGCGGGAACCGCGCTCGCCACCCTCTACCAATGCGGGGAAGCATGGCAGCTCGATCCGGAAACGCTGGACAATCTCGGCAAGGCACCATGGGGGCCGCTCGATGGGATCTCGGCACACCCGAAGGTGGACGAGAAAACGGGCGAGTTGATGTTCTTCAACTATTCCACCCATGCGCCCTACATGCATTACGGCGTGGTCGATCGCACCGGCACACTGAGCCACTATGTGCCGATCCCACTGCCCGGGCCCCGTCTGCCGCATGACATGGCGATCACGCCCAATTGGTCAATCCTCAACGACATGCCGCTGTTCTGGGACGAGGACTTGCTCAAGCGTGACATCCATGCCGCACGGATGCATGAAGGTGTCCCGACTCGGTTCGCTCTGATCCCCCGCCATGGCCAACCCGAAGACATTCGTTGGTTTGAAGCTGAACCGACCTTTGTCCTGCACTGGACCAATGCATGGGAAGAAAGCGACGAGGTCGTGCTGGAGGGGTACCACCAGACAAATCCGATGCCGGAACCGCTGGAGAACATGGGCGAGCACGGGCACATGATGGCCTATGTTGACGAACATAGCTTCGAAAGCCGACTGCACCGGTGGCGCTTCAACCTGAAAACCGGGGAGACCACAGAAGAGCGCCTGGACGATCGGATTGTCGAATTCGGGATGATCAATCCGGACTACCTTGGGCAGAAGAGCCGATATGTCTGGTCCACCACTACGCGGCCCGGGTGGTTCCTGTTCAACGGCTATATCCGCCACGACACTGAAACTGGTGCCTCGCAAGAATATGCGCTGCCAGAGGGGGTCTATGCCAGCGAAAGCCCGATGATCCCGCGCAAGGGAGGATCGGCAGAGGATGAGGGTTATCTTGTCACCTTCCTGATCGATGAGAACACCGGGACGTCGCAATGCGCGATCCTCGACGCATCTGACATCACGAAAGGGCCAATCTGTCGCCTCGCTTTGCCCCACAAGCTTTGCAGCGGCACCCATTCGACCTGGGTCGAGCGCAGCCAACTCGATGCGGACAAGGCCGTCCGGCGCCAACAAGCGGCGGCTTGATGCGGCGACGCCGAGGCTTCCCCAAGGCCCCTCTCCGAGCCCAAGCCTCAAGGCGCCGTCGCAAGGCGTAGCGCGCTAGATCATGGCCCTAGTGGGTCATGAAGAGCGGCAATTTTACGTCCGACAGCATGGCCCGCGTCACCCCGCCAAAAACCCGCTCTGCCAGGCGCCAGTGGCCATAGGCGCCCATGACAATCATGCCTGCTTCGCGCCGCGCTGCGGCATCATAGAGCACCGCAGCAACCTTGCGATCGGCTTTGGCGAGCTCCACAATTTCGCTCTCGATCCCGTGGCGAGCGAGATATTCGGCGCCCTTCAGCGGCGGGAAATCGAAATCATCGACGCTGTCGCCATGCTCCTTCACGCAGGCGAGGAACACTTTGCTCGCGCGGCGCAGCACTGGCATCGCATTGCGCAGCGCCCGCGATGCCTCGGCAGAGCCATCCCATGCAACCAATACCGGCGCTTCGACATCGATCCGGCTTTGCGTATCGGGAACCACCAGAACCGGGCAGCGTGCATGTAGGGCAAGATCGCCAACCGTGGCCGAGGGGGCGCGGCCGTCGATCTGCGGCTCGTTCGGCCCGACCACGATCAAGTCGCTGAGGGCAGAATGCCTCAGCAGCCCTGCCGAAGCTGACCCGGCAACTTCGATCCAGTCATAGGGAACATCCTCGTTACCCATATCCTTCTTCGTTTTCTCGCGCAGCTTGTCTGCACCCTCGCGCCATACCGGCACCATGGCTGCGAAAGCCGCGCCGTAGAAATCCCCGGGAACGCCTGCCTCGACCGGGATCGCGTTGACCAATGTCAGGTGCCCGTCAAATGACCGGGCCAAGTCGAGCGAGACCTGCAACCGGTTCTCGAAACCTGCATCGTCAAATGCGTGAACTATAATCGCTTTCATGGCCCATCTCCTTCCAAGCGGGAGAAGCAAGAGAGCGCCTCTCCATCGACTCAGGGGTACGCCTGGCTCGCGCGATTTGCTTTGATGCAGATCAAACTTGCTCTCGGCCGGGACGTAAGAGCGTGACCAGACAGTACAGGATTGCCGCTGCTGCCGGAATGCCGACTGTCGCCACCAGCACGATTGTGGACGTATCGACCGATCCAAACATCTGCCCCAATCCGGTGTAGCCAAGCGCCAACACAGCATTGGCGGCCCCGACCGCCATGAGGAAACGCCTGAAGGGATAATGGGCGATGCCGGCAGCTATCAGGATCACCTCGCCGACAACGGGTACGGGCCGGGTGCCGAACAGCAGGAGGGCAGAGACTGTCCCGGCGCGGGTTTCGGCCGCCTCCATGTCGCTCTTGCCGATAATCCGGCCCGCCAACGGGCGTCCGGCATAGCGACCCAGCCCGTACATGATCATGGCTGCACCCATCTGGCCCAGCCAGGTTGCGATCCATGCGGCGGTCCAAGGCATGGCAGTTGCCGCTAGCGCGCCGACCAAACCATGCGGAATGATCGCGACTGCATCCAGCAAGAGCAATCCGATCACTGTCAGAAATGCCAAGCTTGGGGAGAGGTCACCCAACTCGCCAGCCCGATCCACCAGCCAGCTGGCAAAGGGCAGCAGGATGACTACCGGCAGCACAAACACCCCCATCGCCACCCCGACAATGCGGAGCCATCGGGTGATATTTGGCGACAATCGCATTGCTGCATCCATTCCGTTGAGGCGGTCGACAACCGTGTGGCCATCATAGTTTCGATTTACAACCTACCCTTGATCAGCCACCGCTGCGACCAGAATCGATCAAAGGCCACCGATCGCATGGATGAACGAACCCGCCTGTTCTTGACCGCGCCTCCGGGCACGCTTCTGGTCAAGATGGCCACACCCAACTCTCTGGCTTTCATGATTCAGTCTACTGTCAGCCTGGCAGAGGTTTGGATCATCGGTCAGCTCGGCACGTCTTCGCTGGCAGCGATTGCGCTTTCTTTCCCGCTCCTGATGCTGATGCAGGCGATGGCGGGCGGCGCGGTAGGCGGGGCTGTCACATCCTCCATTGCACGCGCGCTGGGCCGGGGAGATAGCAACGCTGCACAAAGATTGATCTGGCACGCTCTGGCGATTTGCGCCGCAGGATCCGCCCTGTTTCTCGTACTTTTCCTGACTGCTGGCGACACACTGCTACGCACCCTTGGCGGGAGCGATGATATCCTTGCGCAGGCAGCAACTTATTGTCTGATCCTGTTTTGCGGCGGACTTTTCATATGGTTGCTGGGCGTCATTGGCGCAGTTTTCCGGGGAATGGGCGACATGGCGCTACCTGCCGTTCTGATGGTGATCGGGGCGTTTGTGCAGGTGCCGCTCACAGCCGTCCTCGTGCTTGGCCTGCTGGGTGTGCCGCAATTCGGCATTGCCGGAGCAGCGATCTCCGCAGTGACCACCAGCTTTGTGATCAGTCTGGTGATGTTGTCCATTCTTGCCAAACCGGGCCGAGTCATCCAGCTCAAGCGCACGGCCTTGGTGTTTGAAGCGCGGCTGTTCCGCGATATCTTCTCCGTTGCTGGCCCCGCCTCGCTCTCACCCATCCTGACCGTGCTGATCATTCTCAGCCTCACCGCGATGGTCGCAACGTTCGGCGAAGCGGCGCTGGCGGGTTACGGGATCGGATCGCGGATCGAGTTCCTCCTGATCCCTCTGATCTTCGGGATCGGCGCGGCGATGACATCGCTTGTCGGCCTCGCCATCGGCGCAGGCGACATTGCCCGCGCTGAACGGATTGGCTGGACCGGCGGTGTGATGTCAGCCGCGCTGGCCGGCCTGCTGGGATTGATCCTCACCTTGTTTCCGGACCGCTGGATCGGTGCCTTCACGCAAGACCCGGCAGCCTTCGCGGCAGCCAAATCCTATATCGGTATCGTCGGCCCGTTCTACGCCTTTCAGGGCCTGGGCCTCTCCCTCTATTTTGCCAGCCAAGGCGCGGGCTTCATGTTCTGGCCCGTGGCGGCCACCATCCTGCGCGTCATACTCGCGCTGGGCGGCGGATGGTTCCTGGCCTTCCAACTCGGCTATGGTCTCGATGGCATCTACATCGCCGCAGCCGCCGCCATGACGGTGTTTGGCGTGATGATAGCCGGTTCGGTCAAGCTCGGAGGGTGGCGGAAATGACCGGCTCTCAGTTTGCCATCTCGTAGTAGGTCGGGGAGCCTGGCCCGACGGGGATGCCCAGCACGAACGTCCACAGGTAGAAGAACACCGACCAAAAGACGATGAAGACCATCGAATAGGGCAGCATCATCGCGATCAGCGTGCCGACACCCAGATTCTTGTCATAGCGCGTGGCCCAGGCAAGGATCAGTCCGAAATAGCTCATCATCGGAGTGATGATATTGGTGGTGCTGTCGCCGATCCGGTACGCCGCCTGGATCGCCTCGGGCGCATAGCCAATCAGCATCAGCATCGGCACGAAGATAGGCGCAGTCACCGCCCATTGCGCACTGGCCGAGCCGAGCGAGAGGTTGATCAGCGCGCACAACAGGATGAACATGAAGAAGATAGTCGGGCCGGTCATCCCGGTTTCGACCAGGAAGTTGGCGCCCGTCACCGCCGTAATTGCGCCCAGATTGGTCCAGCCGAAGAACGCCACGAATTGCGCGGCGAAGAACACCAGCACGATATACAGCCCCAGCGAGCTGAGCGCCTTGGCCATCGCATCGATCACATCGCGATCGGTCTTCATCGTGCCGACCGCGCGGCCATAGGCATAGCCGACAGTGACGAAGAAGATGAAGATCCACACCACGAACCCGTCGAAGAACGGGCTGTCGATGCGGTCCCCATTGTCCGGATTGCGCAGGATGCCCCAATCGGGAACCAGCACCAGCGCCATCAGGCCCAGCACAGCCAGCAAGGCAAGGCCTGCCCAGCGCAGACCCTTGCGTTCGGTGTCGGTGACTTCGTCCATCATCCGGTCGTCGAGGATCGTCTCGTCCGCGCGCGAGCTGTCATAAGCTCCCAGCTTGGGTTCGACGATGTAGATCGTTACCAGCGAGCCGATCAGCGTGATCAGGAAGGTGGAGGCGAACATGAAGTACCAGTTCGCCGTCGCGACCACGGTATAGTCCGGATCGATCAGCTGCGCGGCTTCCTGCGTGATCCCGGCCAGCAGCGGGTCGATAGTGCCGAT
Source organism: Parerythrobacter jejuensis (assembly GCF_039536765.1). Classification (NCBI taxonomy): domain Bacteria; kingdom Pseudomonadati; phylum Pseudomonadota; class Alphaproteobacteria; order Sphingomonadales; family Erythrobacteraceae; genus Parerythrobacter; species Parerythrobacter jejuensis. Next base: position 2,818,236 of record NZ_BAAAZF010000001.1, on the reverse strand, counting down.
CAGCAGGTTCGCGCTGTATCCGCCCGAAACGCCCGCAAAGGCGGCCGCCATGCCAGCCAGCGGATGCCGCCCGAGAGCGTAAAAGATCGCAGCGGCGAGCGGGATCAGTACCACATAGCCGACTTCGGACGCGGTGTTGGAGATGATGCCGGCAAACACGATGGCGACCGTCACCAGATGCTTGGGCGCGCCCAATACCATCGAGCGGACAGCGGCGCTGAGCAGCCCCGAATGCTCCGCCACGCCTACGCCCAGCATCGCCACCAGCACCACGCCGAGCGGCGCAAAGCCGGTGAAGTTGTCGACCAGATTGGTGAAGATGCGCCGGATTCCGTCGCCATCCATCAGGCTGACCGCGCGGATCATGCCATCCTCTGCCACGCCCTTCGCGCCAGCCGGGCGCGGGTCCACCACCGAAACATCCATCCAGCCGAGCAGGCCGGAAAGGAACACGATGCCCACCGCCAGCAGGGCAAACAGCGTGACCGGATGCGGCAACAGGTTGCCCAGCCATTCCACCCCGTCGAGGAAGCGGGTGAAGGCGTTGCGCTTGCCTTGGGTGTATTGATCGGTCGTGGCGGGAAGTTCGCTCATGCTGGCCTCGCTGGCGGGTCACAAAGGTGGGCGTCTAACGCAGGGGCTAGAGCGGTCAAGATGAACCAAAGCCGAGGAAGCGGCGCAATCGGCCCGAACCCGTCCGGCTTGTCGCCACCGGGGCCGCGCTCTAGACGTGCCCGCACAATGGAGGGGGACATAACGTGGCGCAAACGAGCATCACCATCGGACGCATCCTGCTGGGGCTGTATTTCCTGCTGCCCGGGCTGATGAAGCTGGCGGGGCCGGCGGAGACGGTGGCCTATATGGAGGCCAATGGCGTGCCCTTCGCGCTGCCGCTGATGTGGTTTGCTACGGGCGTGAACATCGTGGGCGGGCTGATGCTGATCGCGGGGCGGCATGTGCGTTTCGTGGCCTATGGCTTCGTGCTCTACATCCTGCTGGTCAATCTCATGCTGCACGACTTCTGGAGCATGGAGCCGGAGCGGGTGCAGCATGAGACGCAGAACTTCGTCAAGAACCTGGGGATCATGGCCGGGCTGCTGGTGCTGGCGGGCACGGCCAAGGTGCGGGCGCTGTCGCTGACGGACTGGTGGAAGGGTGACGGGGCGGTCGAGGGCTGAGGCACCTTTCCGGATGGAGCACCAACTGCGGTTTGCAAAACTGTGACTTTCCGTCATCGCGCGCGGTCCCGAATGCCGTGCTCGATCCGGTCGATCCGCCGCGTGAGCATCAAAAGCGCTGAATTATCGAGCTTTTTGCGCACCCCGAGATAGCGACCGTGGTGCAGGATGACTTGCCACAACCCGGTCTCAACCCGCCATTCCAGCTCCGAAAGTGTGGACTTTCGCGTGGCATGATGTGCCGTGGAAGGCGGCTGGCCGAGGCCCATGCCAATGCCCTTCCCCATACCCTTGCCTAGCGCCGCATCCCACGCCGCACAGAAGCTCGCCGCCCCAGGCCGACCGCGCAGCCGATAGGCACTCTCCCGCCCCATCCCGACAAACCGCGCCGCCGCCGCCACCGAACGAGTCTGCGCGAGCATCCCGATAAACTCCGCCTGCCGCAACGGCGTCCACCCATCCACACGAATGCGTATGGGGACAGCATGGAACAGTGGAATGTTTGTGAGCGAACGGCGAAAGAGTTTGGGGCGCGAGGGGCGATACTGCTTCATCGCCAAAGGTAAGGCACAGGATGAGGGGTGTAGGAAAGGTCCTAGCGCATCAATCACCTAGAGCCGCAAACGCCTCAATCTTGTCGATCTTGCCCGAGACGACCAGCACGTCGCTCGGCATGATCAGCGTGTCGGGCACGGCATGGATGAAATCCTCGCCTTCGCGCTTCACGCCCACCACCGTCACATTATGCTTCTTGCGGCATTCGCTGGTGACGAGTGGCACGCCGATGATCGGCTCAGGGGCTGTGAGCCGCGCGATCGCGAAATCGTCGCCGAAGTCGATGAAGTCGAGCAGGCGTTCATTGAGCAGGTGCGCCACCCGCTCACCCATGCGCTCTTCAGGGAAGACGACATGCGTTGCCCCCGTCCGCTCAAGGATGCGGGCGTGCTTGTCGTTGGTCGCCTTGGCCCAAACGTTGGTGATCCCCATGTCACTGAGCGCCAGCACCGTCAGCACGCTGGCTTCGATGTCGCTGCCAATGCCGACCACGGCGGCCTCGAAATCGCCAGCGCCAAGCTGCTTAAGGCACGTCATGTCGGTGCAATCGGCCTCTACCGCTTGAGTCAGATCGTCCGCATATTCCTGCACCCTGTCGGCCGCCACATCGGTGCCGAGTACTTCGTGACCCATCCGCTGGAGCGTGCGGGCGACGGAGCCACCAAAACGGCCGAGGCCTGCGACGAGCACGGGTTTACGTTGATTAGCCGACAATGGGATTCTCCTCCGGATAGCGGAATTTCTGTGGTGCCGCGCCGAGCGCGAGAGCCGTGGCGACGGTGATCGTGCCAACCCGCCCGATGAACATCAGGGCGATTATGACGAGTTGCCCCGAAGGCGGCAATTCGCCGGTCACTCCGGTCGAAAGGCCGACGGTCGAGAAGGCGGAGATCGCCTCGAACAGCAGGTCTTCGAAGGGCAGAGGCGTGGTCATGGACAGAAACGCGGTGGCCGAGAATATCAGCGCCCCGGCCAGCGACACCACCGTCAGCGCCTGCCGCTCGATCGCATGACCGAAGCGCCGCCCGAACAGCCCTGCATCGCGCCGCCGCGCGATCTCGCTCAGCACGATGGCGACCAGCACCGCGAATGTTGTGATCTTGATGCCGCCTGCCGTCCCCGCGCTGCCCCCGCCGATGAACATCAGCAGGTAATTGGTCATCAGCGTCTCGTCCTCGAATGAACCGACATCGAGGCTGTTGAACCCGGCGGTGCGCGGCATGACCGAATGGAATGCGGAATTGAGCAGCTTCGAGCCGAGCCCCATTGGTCCGAGCGTGTCGGGGTTGTTCCACTCCATCGCCAGCACTGAGGCGAACCCGATGGCAAGCAGGATGCCCGTCCCGGCGACGGTGATCTTGCTATGCAGGCTCCAGCGGCCCCAGGTTAGGCGATGCTCGCGCAGGTCTTGCATCACCGGGAAGCCAAGCGCGGTGATGATGACTGCGATCATGATCGGCACCAGCACCACGGCGTCGGTCTGGTACCCCATCACGCTGTCCGAATAGCTGGAAAAGCCCGCATTGTTGAACGCGCTGACCGAGTGGAAGACGCCGTGCCACAGCGCTTCGCCGAAGGTGTGGTCGTAGGCGACATAGAGCCGCGCGGTCAGGATCACCGCAACGATCGCTTCGACCACCAGCGTGATTACCAGCACCAGCTTGAGCACCGAGCGCGCATCGCCGACATCGAGCCGGCTGCGCTCCACCTGTGTCGCCATCCGGTCGCGCAGGCCGAAGCCGCGCCCTGCCATCAGGCCGAACAATGTCGCTGCCGTCATGATCCCGAACCCGCCGATCTGGAACAGCAGCAGGATCACGCCCTGCCCGAACGGCGACCAATAGGTCGCGGTATCGACGACGATCAGCCCGGTGACCGCCACCGCCGAAGTCGAAGTGAACAGCGCGGTGAGGATGGGCGTGGGCGTGCCGTCCGCGGTTGCGATAGGCAGGCTAAGCAGCAGCGTCCCCAACGCAATCACGCCGAGAAACAGTACCGGTATCAGGCGGATAGGATCACGATAGGCTTTCAAGCTCTGCCTCAGAAATGGCGTCTCGGCCGGCCTGTCACCAACGACACGAATGCGGGCCGGTTCCCTCACCCCCCAGCATGATAAAAATCATACACCTTGCGCGCCACGGCATCACTCACGCCCGGCGCGCGTTGCAGGTCTTCCAGCGCGGCGGCGCGGACCTTGCTCGCGGTGCCGAAATGCAGCAGCAGGGCGCGCTTTCTTGCCGGGCCGATGCCGGGGATTTCGTCGAGTGGTGAGGCGGTAATGGCGCGGCTGCGTTTGGCGCGGTGGGCGCCGATGACGTAGCGGTGGACCTCGTCGCGCAGGCGCTGGAGGTGGAACAGTAGCGGCGAATTGACCGGCAGCGTCTTCTCGCGCCCGTCGGGGAAATGGAACACTTCACGCCCCTCGCGTCCGTGGTCCGGCCCCTTGGCAATGGCGATCAGCGGGACATTTTCGATGCCCATTTCCGCCAGCGTATCGCGCACCGTGCTCATCTGCCCCTTGCCGCCATCGATCAGCACCAGATCGGGCCAGATCGTTTCGTGCGTATCCTTCTTGCCCGTATCGCCGCCATCCTCGGCCAGCTTGCGGAACCGGCGCTGCATCACTTCGCGCATCATGCCGAAATCGTCATTGGTCTGCGCGGTCTTGATGTTGAATTTGCGGTACTGGCCCTTGTCGAAGCCCTCCGGCCCCGCGACCACCATCGCGCCGACTGCCTTTGCGCCCTGGATATGGCTGTTATCATAGACCTCGATCCGCTCCGGCGGCGCGTCTAATTCCAGGAATTCGGCCAGCTCGCGGTTGAGCTTGGCCTGTGTGCCGCGTTCCGCCAGCCGCCGGTCCAGCGCTTCGGTGGCATTGCGGCTGGCCTGTTCCATCAGTTTGCGCCGGTCTCCCCGCTGCGGGATCGAGAGGCTGACCTTGTGCCCCGCGCTTTCCGCGAAGGCAGCTTCGATCAGCGCCTGATCCTCCAACGCGCGATCGACCAGGATCGTTTTGGGCGGCGGCACCTCTTCGTAGAATTGCGCCAGCACATTGGCGAGCACGGCCCCCTCGTCCACATCCTTGGTATGGGTGGGGAAGAAGGCGCGGTGGCCCCAGTTTTGTCCGCCGCGAATGAAGAAGGCCTGCACCGCGATCTGGCCGTTCTTGTGCGCCAGCGCGAACACATCGGCATCGCCCACCCCGCTGGCATTGATCGCCTGGCTGCCCTGGATGAAGGTCGCCGCGCGCAGCCGGTCACGCAGGATCGCGGCGGTTTCGAAATCGAGCTCCTCCGCAGCCTTGGCCATCTGGCTTTCGATCTTGCGCTGCACCGCGTCCGATTTCCCACCGAGGAAATCCTTCGCCTCGCGCACCAGCTCCTCATATCCTGCCTCATCGATCCGGCCCACACAGGGCGCGCTGCACCGCTTGATCTGGTACAGCAGGCAGGGCCGGTCACGATTGCTGAAAAAGCTGTCGGTACAAGACCTTAGAAGGAACAGTTTCTGAAGCGCATTAATAGTGGTGTTGACGCTGCCCGCACTCGCAAACGGACCGTAATAATTGCCTTTGGCCCGCCGCGCCCCGCGATGTTTCATGATCCGCGGATAGGCATGGTCCGCCCGCAGCAGGATGAAGGGGAAACTCTTATCATCGCGCAGCAAGACATTGAAAGGCGGGCGAAAACGCTTGATGAACTGTGCTTCGAGCAGCAGCGCCTCAGCCTCTGAATTGGTGGTGACAATCTCCATCCCGCGCGTCTGGCTGACCATGCGCTGCAGGCGATTGGTGAGGTTGTTGATCTGGGTGTAATTCGCCACTCGCGCCTTCAGGCTGCGCGCCTTGCCGACATACAGCACGTCCCCGCGCGTATCGAGCATGCGGTAAACGCCGGGCTTGGGCTTGAGCGTGTCCACCACCTCGCGGATCGCCTTGATACCGCCCTCCAGGTCGGGCTTGGCACTGGCAACCGTATAGGCCGCGCGTTCCTCGTTGAAACGCTCGGCTCCTCTGGGGTCGTGCGGGGATCCGGCAGGTGATTTGGCCATTGCCCCTGCGATTTAGGGGCCGTGTCCCACACAGGGAAGCCCTTCCGCTAGGGAACCTGTTGACGGGCGCGGCAAGTTGACGTGACTCGGCCATCTGTTACGCCTGCATCATAGATCCGCAAAAGCGGGCAGTTCTGCGTTCGAATTGCAGCGCACCGGGGCCGGGCCAAGAGCTCGCGCTCAAGTAGCGAAGCGATAGCGCGGACAGGAATTGCAGGAGGATGCCTTTGCGCCAATTGCAGGGGATGGATGCGAGTTTCGTCGCGCTGGAAACGCCGACGTCGCCGATGCATATCGGCTCGATACTCATATACAATCCGGAAACGGCGCCGGGCGGCTTTGTCCGCTTCAAGGATATTCTCGGCTTCTTCGAAAGCCGGATGCAGCTTTCCAAGACGATCCGCCAGCGGCTGGTCCGTGTTCCGTTCGAGCTCGACTATCCCTATTGGATCGAAGACCCCGATTTCGACCTGGAATATCACGTGCGCCACGTCGCGCTGCCCAAACCGGGTGACTGGCGCCAGATGTGTATTCAAGCCGCGCGCATCTTTGCCCGCCCGCTGGATCTGACCCGCCCGCCATGGGAATTCACCGTGGTGGAAGGCCTCGACAATATCCCCGGTGTCACTCCGGGCAGTTTTGCCATGGTCACCAAGGTCCACCACGCCGCGATCGACGGGATGAGCGGGATTGACCTGATGGAAGCGATGCACACGCTCGATCCGAACGAGGCCGCCCCCAACGCGCCGGACGAGTGGAAGCCGGAGAAGATTCCGAACCCGATCGAACTGCTGGGCAAAAGCTATCTCTCCGCCCTCACCAACCCGATGAAGCAGCTGGAAGTTGCGGCCAAGGCTGCGCCGGGCCTGGCCAACGCCATCAAGGGATTGGCGACTCAGGATTTCAAAGTCTCCAGCGACATGATCGCGCCGCGCAGCCGCTTCAATCGCAAGATCTCCAGCGGACGTGTGGTCGAAGGGCGCAGCGTGCCCCTGGCCGATATCAAGGCGATCCGGGCGCTGGTGCCGGGGGCCAAGGTCAATGACGTGTTCCTCGCCATCGTCGGTGGCGCACTGCATCGTTACCTGACCGAAAAAGACGACCTGCCCAAGGCGACGCTCACGGCGATGGCACCGATTTCGGTCCGTTCGAAGGGCGAAAAGGGCGATATGGGCAATCAGGTTGCGGCGATGGTCGCGCCTTTGGGCACCCATATGGAGGATCCCCTCGAACGGCTGCAATTTGTCCACGACAAGACCGTCAATTCCAAGGCCATGACGGACGCGATGGGCGCCCGCAACATGACCGAGATGAGCAAGGTCAGCCCGGCACTGTTCATGGCCCTGGGTGCGCAGCTCTATACCCGCCTCGGCCTCGCCAACCGTGTTGGCCCGCCCTTCTCCACCGTCGTCACCAATGTGCCGGGCCCGCCGATCCCGATCTATTCGAGCGGTGCGAGGCTGGAAAGCATGATGGGCCTGGTTTGCCTGACCGATGGCATGGGCCTAGGCCACGTGGTGCAATCCTATACCGACGAGGCGACGATTTCCTTCACTGCCTGCCGCAAGCTACTCCCGGATCCGGAGTTCTACATCCAGTGCATCCAGAACAGCTTCGAGGAATATCGCGATCTGGCCAAGGCCGTTGCTGAAGGAACCGTTCAGGCTCCAGCGAGCAAGGCTAGTGTAAAGAAGACACCAGCAAAGAAAGCTGCGGCCAGGAAATCGACGGCAAAGCGCCCTGCGGCCAAGAAAGCGCCTGCCAAAAAGGCAGCAGCGAAAAAGACAGCCGCAAAGGCAAACACCAAGGCCGCGCCGCGCAAGGCGGCGGCCAGCAAAGCCACAACCAAGACACAACGGAAACCGAAAGCGGCCAGCAAGAGCCGGACGGGTAGCAAGAGGACGACAAAGACATGAACACTGCCACTCTAGAGGCCGAACATACGCCCCGCCCGCCCAGCCGCCTGCTGGCACTGGCGGAACCCGGCCGCGCGATGGGCGAACTGGCGGCCTTTTACGCCATGCGCCCGTTGCTGGGGATGCTGCCTAAGGGCGATGGCCACGGCGTTCTGGTGCTGCCCGGCTTCATGGCATCCGACAGCTCGACCCGCCCCCTGCGCTCTTTGCTGAAGCAGCTTGGGTACGAAACTTCAGGCTGGGGCTTGGGTCGCAATGTCCGGGTGGACGAAGCCCGGATCGAGGCGATGGCCGATTGCGTCAACGAGCTTTACGAGCGGACCGGACACAAGAAAGTCTCGCTGGTGGGATGGAGCCTGGGCGGCGTATTCGCCCGCGAACTGGCCAAGATGATGCCGGAAAAAGTGCGCCTGGTGATCAGCCTCGGCAGCCCGATTTCGGATGATCGCAACCACACCAATGCCCGCCGCCTGTTCGAATATCTGAACGGCAAAGAACCCGAAGTGATGAAGGGTGGCAACTTCCAGAAGCTGGCCGAAGCCCCCCCGGTGCCGACAACGTCGATGCTGACCAAGACCGATGGCGTCGTCCACTGGCGCGGATCGATCCAGGCCGAGGCTGACCAGACCGAGAATATCGAAGTCTATGCCAGCCATTGTGGCATGGGCGCCAATCCGTCAGTGGCCTTCGCCATTGCCGACCGGCTGGCCCAGCCCGAAGGTGAATGGAAGCCGTTTCATGCACGCGGTGTGGCGGCCCTCGCCTTCCCGCGCACGCGGCTGATGCACTGACCCACTCCAGGCAGCGCCCGGCAGCATCATAGCCGATCAGAACAGCTTGCGCAGATCAATGCCCAGATAGCGCCCTGTGGGGTCGACCAGAAGTGGCTGGAACCGCAAGGGAATATCGCCATTCTGGTCACGCACGATGCGGCGACCGTCAAAGATATTGTCTGCCCGCACGCTAACGCGGAAGCCCTTCAGGAAGCCTTTGTCCTTGTTCAGCGCACGGCCGAAGTCGACAAAGGCGCGCAGGCCCACGGTCGCCAGATCATCGATAAACAGATCGGTGCTGCCCGGCAGCCCTGATCCCTGAACGAAGGCCGATCCGACATATCGCCCGGAAACGCGCATGCCGTATCCGTTCCAGAAGATACCCGCCTCCAGCCGGGTGCTGTTTTCCGGCAGGCCGAAAGTTGATGTGGCATCCCCGTCCAGCTGGTCCAGCACCGGAACACCCGGAGCGATCAGGATCGAATTATCGAGCTCAATCGTGTGATTGAGTGACAAGAAGTAACGGGGCCGCGTATCGCCACCCCGGCCACCGCCACCAAATGGATTGAAGCCGCCACCACGTCTGCCGCCGCCGCGGGCTTGCGCGGGCGGGCCGCCTCGTTGGCCGCTAGCTCCCGCTTCGCCGCCTGCATCGCCATCGGCGCAAATGCGTTGCTTGACCTGCTTGAGGCGCTCAGGATCGATTGTGCCATCGGGGCCGCGCAGGCGCGCCAGCATCGGCTCGGGAAGACCTTCAAGGTCCGGCTCGTCCTTGCATAGTTTCTCGCGCAGCTGGGCAAAGCGATCCATGTCCTGTTGGCCACGTTCACCGCAGAACCGTTGCTGGGCCTGTTTGACCTTTTCCGGGTCGAGTTCACCATCGGGGCCGCGCAGACGCGCCAGCATCGGTTCCGGCACGCCGGTAAGATCGGGCATCTGGCCTTCGGGCGTGTTGCAGAAACGCTCTCGCATGGCCTGAAACCGGCCACCACCGCCCCTGCCTGTGCCCGGTCCACCACCGCGCGCAGCTTGAGAGCCGGTTGCTGCGGGTGCGGGCGGGCCGCTGGCGCCATCAGCCGGCGGGCGTCCGGGACGACCAGCGGGCGGGCCACCTGGCTGGCCACCGCCACGCACACCCGGGGGCGGTCCGCTCGGGCGCTCCGGCTTCTTGCCGATCTGCCCGCGCATATTAAGGCCGATCGAAAGCCGGTTGGCCCGCGTTTCGGCAAAGGTCACAGGCCGGAAATCGAGCGCTGTCAGGCGCCCGGTTGCATCGCGCGTGATCCGTTCCGGGAAAGCCGCTTCGATGGCTTCGGTCAGCGCCGGGAAGGAACTGGTCACATTGTCCGATTTGTTGCGGATATATTCCAGATTGAGCCGGACATCCCCGCCGATTGGAAGCTTCCAGTTGCCGGAGAATTTCCAGTCGCGCTGGCTTTCGGCCAACAGGTCGGGATTCCCGCCGCTGGTCAGCGTCACCAGCTCCGTCCGCCCGTTGACCAGATCAAAGACCGGCACGTTGAAACTGGTGATTTGCGGGTTGCCGAGCTGGAAGAGCGACGGAGCCTGTTCGTTATCGACATAGGTCGCAGCCAGCTGCAGATCGTCGAACGGTTTCCAGATCAGGCTGACGCTGTAATCGCGCAAAGTGCCGAAGTCGGAGAAGTGATCGATCCCGGCCTGCAAATTGAGCGAGAAATCGCCGATCGCGCCAAGCGCGTTTTCACGCCGGCTGGTGAGCGGGATGGCGACGTTCACACCGGCCTCGAGCACACCACGGGTCAGGCTGGCAGCGGTGGCGCTGCGGGTGTCGTCGCTATCGATGCTGTTCCAGTTATAGCCGACATCGAAAGTCAGCCCCAATTCCCCGGCCGGCAGCCGCAGCGGGCGCCCACGCAACGTGACCTTGGTGGAGGCGGTGACGGTATCGGTGTTGGCTGTATCGAAGCCGGGATCAACCAGCGGCGGGATCGGCGCGTCCAGGGCGAAGGCTCCGAAGAGCGCGCGGTTCTGCAAGACGCGGGTATCCGCGCGGCGGTCTATCCGGGTGCGCGTGCCGGACAGGGCACCATTGGCTGTCGCAGTCAGCTGGAAGGAGCCGAGAGGGCGCGCATAGCCAATTGCGACATTGGCGCTGTCGGTTCTCGAATTCACTTCCAGCGGATCGCCGTCATTGAAGGTCCGTAAAACGGAATTGCCCGCCGGATCAGTCAGGGTGACAGTGTCGAGGCCGGACAGCGAGCGGCGATCCTGCCGTTCCATATTGCCGCTCAGGCTCAGCGAAGCACCGCTTTCGGTGAAGGATTTGGCCCAATTGATCGTGCCCTCGAGACCCCGACTGTCAGCCACCAGGCTGCGTGCGGCCGCGGGGTCAGGGTCACCCGGCACCGTGGAGAAACTGCCCGGTGTCTGGATGATGTCTCGCTCGGCCTCGGTCAGCAACGATGTGTCATTATGCTCGAAGTTGAAGTTGAGCCGCCCCCCTCCGGTAATCGCGAGCAGGCCGAATTCCTGTTCGGTACGGGAATAGCCGCCACGGTCGGGCTGTTCATATTCCACCTCCACCTCGCGGCTGCGGAAATCGTCCTTGAGAATGAAGTTGATCACCCGCCGGTCAGGCGGAAAGCCAAAGCGCTGGGCGACCTCTTCGGGCAACACCTCGACCTTGCGCAAGGCTTCCGGCGGATAGCGAAAGAATTCGCGAAAACTGCTGACACGAATGCCGTTGATCAGGAAGACCGGGCGGCCACCACCGCCACGACCACGGGCAGAGCCGGTCGCCGGCTCCAGCTGTGCGACCAGTTCCTGGATCGAGCCAACCCCGAAACCGGCGATATCTTCGGCATCCAGCTCCACCAGCGGTGCCTGGGGCACATCCAGCTGGCCCGGTATCCGGTCTGCAGTGACGACGATTTCGCCTTGCTCGTTGAAGCGGGTGTCAGACGGATTGGTGTCGCGCGCTTCCTCTACCGCTGGCTCGGGAGAGGGCTCTGGCGACGTATCCTGGGCCATGGCGGGAACAGCTGCGACAAGGGCAACGAGGGGAAGACCAGCAAAGTAGCGCAACGCAGCAGAACCCTTTTCAATTTCCCCACCCAACGCCGGTGCTGTCGGATAGGTTCCGCCGTAGCAAGTGGCAGAAACGTAACAAATTGTCGCTGGTCGACAATTCTGTGCTGCTGGTCGGAAACGGGCCATTTCCCCGCCAAGGCTTTCCTTTTGTGTAGCGCCCCGCTAAAGGGCGCGCCTTACCTCGGACAAGACACGGAAATCAGGACTACATGGCAAAAGAAGAACTCCTCGAAATGCGCGGCAAGGTGGTGGAACTGCTGCCCAATGCGATGTTCCGGGTCGAGCTCGAGAATGGCCATGAAGTTCTGGGCCACACGGCCGGCAAGATGCGCAAGAACCGCATCCGCGTGCTGGTGGGTGACGAGGTGCTGTGCGAATTGACGCCTTACGACCTGACCAAGGCACGCATTACCTACCGCTTTATGCCCGGTCGCGGCGGCCCCGGTCAGGGTCCGGGCCCAGCATAAGCTCTGGTGGCAGAGGCCCCCACACCCCGTTTAGTCCTGGCGAGTTCCAGCCCGCGCCGTCGCGAGCTGCTGGCCCAAATCGGCGTGGTCCCTGACCGGATCCAGTCTCCCGATATTGATGAAGAGCCCCGCAAGGGCGAGCTTCCGCGGATCTATGCCGAACGCATGGCAGTGGAGAAGGCGCAGGCAGTGACACGCGACGGCGAGGACATCATCCTCGCCGGCGATACAACCGTGGCCGCAGGGCGCCGCATCTTTCCCCAGGCCAACAGTTCCGACGAAGTCGCGCAGTTCCTGGGTTTGCTCTCGGGTCGCAGGCACACGGTCTATGCTGCCATGGCGGTGATCGACCGGGATGGCACGGTAAGATCCCGCGTCGTGCCCTCGAAAGTGCGATTCAAACGATTGTCCGACGCCGAAATTGCCGATTACGCCGCCAGTGGCGAAGGGATCGGCAAGGCCGCAGGATACGCCATCCAGGGCCAGGCGGCAGGGCTGATCGATTGGATGCAGGGCAGCTATACCGGCGTGGTTGGCCTGCCCCTGTTCGAAACCCGCGCATTGTTGAAGGCGGCAGGGCTTCCCCTTGCCTGAATGGCTGACCGAGCACGGGATCGGCGAAACCCGCTCGATCTGCATCGACAAGGGCGAGGTGATCGCCGCGAAACTGCACTGGCCCGGCGAATTGGTGGCGGGACAGGCCATTCCGGCAAAGCTGGTATCGCGCCAGTCCGGTTCGCCGCGCGGCGTTGCGAAGACGGACAAAGGCGTCGAGATATTGCTGGACAAGCTTCCTGCCCATGCGACCGAGGGCAAGATCCTGCCGATCCATATTACCCGTGCTCCGATTGCCGAGCGCGGTCGCCACAAACGCGCGCAGGGACGGCTGATCCTGACCGATCAGGAAGCGCAAGACCGCGCCCATGATGTGTTCTTGCTCGGCGATAGCGTGCGCAGCTTCCCCGCCGGGCTATGGGAAGATGTCTGGACTTCGGCATGGGACGGCGAAGTCGCTTTTGACGGAGGGTCGCTGCTATTCAGCGTGACCCCGGCCATGACACTGGTCGATATCGATGGTGACGGTTCGGCTAAGAACCTGTCCCTGGCTGCTGTTCCTGCCCTTTCCCGGTCATTGCAGCAATTCGATCTTGGCGGATCGATCGGGATCGATTTCCCGACCGTCGCCGACAAGGCCGGTCGACGTGCAGTGGACGAGGCACTGGCAAGCGCGTTGGTGCACTGGCCGCATGAACGCACCGCGATGAACGGGTTTGGCTTCGTCCAGCTGGTTGCCCGGCTCGAGGGGCCTTCACTGCTCCACCGTATGGCCACTTCGCGCGTTGGCGCGGCGGCGCGCATGGTCTTGCGGCAGGCCGAGCGAGTGGAAGAACCCGGTACGCTGCAGCTGACCGTCCATCCCGCGATCAAGGCAAAACTCAAACCCGAATGGCTGGAAGAGCTGGCACGGAGGACCGGCAGGCAAGTATCGATCATCACCGATCCGGGCCTTGCCCTCGGCGGTGGATTCGCGCAGGCGGTACCATCATGACCGAACCTGCCGCCCGCACCCGCAAATGCCCGATCTGCAAGAAACCGCGCAGCGCCGATCATGCGCCGTTCTGCTCCGTCAGATGCAAGGATCGCGATCTCGCGCAATGGTTCAATGATGGCTACTCGGTCCCGGGGCGGCCCGCCTCGCCAGAGGAGATTGTGAGGGAGGAATGATTCCCCCTTGCCAATCCCAGCGCCCTTCGCCATAGGCGCGCACTCACTTGTTCACGGTGCTATTGGTGCCGGATCGCAAGCGAATGCCTCGGTAGCTCAGTTGGTAGAGCACGCGACTGAAAATCGCGGTGTCGGTGGTTCGAATCCGCCCCGAGGCACCACCTTCCCTAACCTGACAGATGATCGCTGACCGCTTGGCTCACTGTGTGAAGCTGCATCAGGTCGCGCGGCCGCGTGAGCCGGTAAACCGGCGTGCTGGCCGCGATCTGCGCTGCATGGACCGCCTGTTCGGGCAGCCGCCCCATCGCATGCAGGAACTGCTTGCGATACATCGTGCCCTTCAGCACCAGCGCGGCAGCATCGGCGCCCGTCACCCGCTCGATCGACAACTCGTCGCCAAACTCCAGCGCGTATATGGCCGCCAGCGGTACGGGTTCAGCACTGCCCACATGCCGATCTGCCGAGAGGTGGAATTTCTCCTCCCGCGCATGATCGCGAACCATCTCGCGCGTGCCCCATTCCAGATGATCAATTGCAGGTTGCCACAGCTTGATCCGGCTGCTCGACGGATAGAGCACCGCACCGCCCGCTTGCTCATCCACTTTGGCGCGGCTCAGATCGTCCGAAACCAAGGGAAGCCCGCTCTCCACCAGAGCCGCAGCCATGGTCGATTTGCCGGCTTCTTGCGGCCCACAAAACAGCGCAGCACCCTTCGCTGCAAGAACCGCGCTGCCATGCACCATCGGCCAGCCACGCTGATATCCCAAGGCGCCCCAAGCGCTGCCAAGAGTGAACAGGCGCAGTGCCGCTGGATCATGTCCGTCAAAAGGCTGGAGCGCGATCTCGCCACCCGCATCGATCCGCCAGGTGCCAACCTGGTCAATCGTAAAGCGCAGGCTATCGCGCGTAGCAGACGGATGTTGCGCCGGGGGCGCATCGCCGGACAGATTGCAGTCGAAACGGATCTCGATCTCAGCGGGATCAGGCGCGTGATCCTCTGCGAAACACTGCCATTCCGGGAGCTCCAGATCGGAGCGGATCACACAGCCGGAATGGCGATAGCTGAACTGCGGCAGCTTGGTATCTGCCTGGCGTGTATTGACCCTGTCCATCACGCGCTTGTGTGGCGGCTGCCCTAAAACGGCGCAAGGCCCCATCAGGGCGATTGCACGACAATTGCGCGACAATTGCGCGACAATTGCACGGGCCACCAATGCGCGCTAAGGGGTCAGGCCTCGCCCCGGCCCATGCGTACCTGGACAGGACCGCAGCCGGGGCGATGTGTTTTCCAGCCGAAAGGTGCCCCTGACATGTCGCGTCGTCGCCAGATTTATGAAGGCAAGGCCAAGATCCTCTATGAAGGTCCCGAACCCGGGACGATCATCCAGTATTTCAAGGATGATGCGACCGCTTTCAACGCGGAGAAGAAAGGCACGATCAACGGCAAGGGTGTGATCAACAATCGCATCAGCGAGCATGTCTTCACGCGCCTGTCGCATATCGGCATTCCGACGCATTTCATCCGTCGCCTCAATATGCGCGAGCAATTGGTACGACAGGCCGAGATTATCCCGATCGAAGTGGTGCTGCGCAATGTCGCCGCCGGATCGATTTGCAAGCGTCTGGGTCTGACCGAGGGCGACCCCCTGCCCCACACACTGATCGAGTATTATTTCAAGGACGATGCGCTGGGTGATCCGCTGATCGCGGAAGAGCATATCGCCTGTTTCAACTGGGCCAGCCCGGAAGAGATGCAGGATATCGCCAGCATGGCCATCCGCATCAACGATTTCATGTGCGGCATGTTCGCCGCCATCGATATTCGCCTGGTGGATTTCAAACTGGAATTCGGGCGCATCTATGAAGGCGATTTCAGCCGCGTGATCCTGGCCGACGAGATCAGCCCCGATGGTTGTCGCCTGTGGGACATGAAAACCGGCGAGAAACTGGACAAAGACCGTTTCCGTCGCGACCTTGGCGGTGAAAGCGAAGCCTATCAGGAAGTCGCGCGCCGTTTGGGCCTGCTGCAAAACGACGAAGAGAACACGCCTGGCGAAGTGTTCGATCTGTCCGCCCATCGCGGCCGCCTGCGCGGGAAGCCGAAACCAAAGAAGTAATGCCACTTCAACATGTTGGGTCTTGCCGCGGGCAGGACTGTACGCCACTGTGCACGGCATGAAGGGTCTCATTCTCGCAGCGCCACTTGCGCTGATCGTCGCTGTGCCGCTTGCTGCACAGGAAACTGCCACCGCTACCGCCAGCGAAGCCGCTGCGGCCGCTACTCCGGCGCCGACCTGGGCGTTCGAGGAAAGCGACCTTGCCGCAGAGGATGGCTATGTATTTGGCCAGCTCGACAATGGCATGCGCTACGTCATTCGCCAGAACGCAACACCCGAAGGCACCGGGCTGGTGCGTATGGAAGTGGGCGCAGGGCGGCTGGACGAACGCGACAACGAACGCGGATTGGCCCATTTCGTCGAGCATATGGCCTTCAACGGTTCGACCAATGTGCCCGAAGGCGAGATGGTCAAACTGCTGGAGCGGCTTGGCCTCGCGTTTGGCGCAGACACCAATGCCGCGACCGCATTCGATTACACCCAATACCGGCTCGACCTGCCCAATAATGATCCCGAATTGCTTGGCACGGCCCTGATGCTGATGCGCGAGACCGCCAGCGAGCTCTTGTTCGATGTCGATGCGGTGGAGCGCGAGCGAGGTGTCTTGCTGGCCGAACGGCGCGACCGAACCACATTCGCGCGCCTCAATGCCGCCGACCAGATCGATTTCTTCGTGCCCGGCTCCCAACTTGCCAACCGCTTCCCGGTGATTGACCGCGAGGATATCGGCACCGCCGACGCAGCGACGCTGAAGGGGTTTTGGGAGCGCAATTACATTCCCGAAAAGACCACGCTGGTGGTTGTCGGTGATTTCGATCCTGCCGCTGTCGAGGCCGCGATCCGCGAGCGGTTCGGCGATTGGCAGGCCAAACAGGGCGAGCCGCAACCTGGCGCTGGTCCGATCAACCCGGATTACAAGGATGCGATCGACATCTATGTCGATCCCGCGCTGGACGAGCAGATCACCCTTGCTGCCAATGCTGAATGGATAGAACGTAAAGATACTGCCCAGAACCGTCGCGACGCGCTGATGCGCTCGATCGGATACTCGATCCTTGGCCGGCGCTTCACTCGCCTGACCCGGTCGGAAGAGCCGCCCTTCCGCAGTGCCGGGGTCGGGACGTCCGACGTCTTCGAAGCGGGCCGACAGACTACGCTGAGCGTCAACGCCATTGCCGGGCGCTGGGAAGAAGGACTGCAGGCTGCCGTCGGACTGTACCGGCAGTTCCTGGCCTTTGGCGTGACAGAGGCCGAGATCGCCGAACAGATCGCGCGGCGGCGCACCGGGCTCGAGAACGCGATTGCAGGCAAGGCTACGCGCAGCCACGCAGCATTCGTCGGCCGCGCCATCAACCTGGCCCGCAATGACCGTGTGCCCACCTCGCCCGACTTCAACCTGGCGCTGTTCGAGCAGGTCGCAGCAGAGGCGACGCCCAAAGCCGTTATGGCAGCCGTGCAGGCCGACTTGGTGCCGCTGGAACAGCCGCTGATCCGCTATCAGGGCCGCACCACGCCCGAAGGCGGCGAGCAAGCCTTGCGCAGCGCGTGGGACACAGCGATGGCGCAACCCGTCGCACCGCTTGAAACCGTGGCCACCGCCGAATGGAACTACACCGAGTTCGGAGCCCCGGGCAGCGTCGTTTCCGATGAAACAGGCGATGCGCTGGGCATCCGCCGCATCATTTTCGACAATGGCGTGCGGCTGAACCTGAAGAAAACCGCGCTGCAGGAAGATCGCGTCAGCGTGGCCGTCACCATCGATGGGGGCAATTTCCTCGAGAGCCGCGAGCAGCCGCTGTTGACCGACCTGACCGGCCTGTTCGCAGCTGGCGGGCTGGGCCAGTATTCCCAGGACGAATTGCAGTCGGTCCTGGCCGGCCGCAGCGCGAGCTTTGCCATCGGCAGCGGAACCGACAGTTTCCGGATCAGCCGCGGAACGACCCCGCGCGACTTGGAACTGCAGCTTCAATTGATTGCCGCCTATCTGACCGATCCGGGCTATCGGCCTGAGCCGATTACCCGGTTCCGCAACAGCCTCGACGATTTTTACGCCAGAGTGACGGCCACACCTAGCAGCGCGCTGGGCAATGCCTCGGGCGCAATCCTGTCGGACAATGATCCGCGTTTCACCCTACCCGAGCAAGAGACATTCAAAGCGCTCGATTTCGATGTCTTGCGCGATGCGATTTCGGACCGGCTTGCCAAAGGAGCGATGGAAGTCGCGATTGTCGGCGATTTCGACGAGGCACGTGCGATTGATCTGGTCGCAAAAACGCTGGCCGCTTTGCCCGAACGCGAGGCAGCTTTCCGCGACTATCCCGAAAGCCGCAAACGGACCTTTACCGCCCAGCGCGGCGAGAAAACCATCTATCACGACGGGGAGCGGGACCAGGCGCTGGTCAGCTATGTCTGGCCAACGCGCGACTATGCCGATCCGGTCGCGAGCATCGAGCTCAACATGCTGCGCGCTGTAATCGATCTGGAAATTACCGAAGCGCTGCGCGAGAAGCTGGGCAAGGCCTATTCTCCCGGCGTCGGCAACAGCCAGTCCCGCTATTATGACGGCTATGGCACATTCGGCATCCGCGCAGGTGTCGAGGTGAATGAAGTCGAAGCGACGCGGGAGGCGATCGAAGCCACCGTCGCCCGCTTGCGCCAGACTGCGGTTTCCGACGATGTCATGCAGCGGGCCCGACAGCCGATCCTGGAAGGCCTCGACAACACGCTGAAAACCAATGGTAGCTGGATGCGCTATACCGTCCGGGCTCAGAGCCAGACGGACACTATCCCGCGCTATCTCGCGGCCAAGGATCGCTACACAGCGGTTACTGCGGAGCGGTTACGCGAAGTGGCGGAGCAATATCTCACAGCTGACGGTGCGGTGAAATTTGTTGCGCTGCCGAGGCCTGAAGAAGCCGCGTCGAGCCCTGAATAGACCGACCCACGAAAAAAGGGGGCGCCCCGCAGGACGCCCCCCTTCTGATAACAGACCGTTCGCGGCTTAGTAGCTGAAGCGGCCGGAGATACCGATCACGCGGGGCTCGTTGACGAACGCGGTGTTGTTGTTGAAGTCGATCCCGCCCTTCAGATTGTCGGCATTGGTGATGTTGCGGGCGAACACGGCCAGCTCCCAGTCGCCATCGATCGGGCCAAAGCCGACGCGCAGGCCGCCTTCGACCTGGTTGTTCGAATTGAATTCCAGGCTCTCATAAAGGAAGAAGTTGGTCTTCCCCTGATACTGCCAGTCGGTGAATGCGAACACCTTGTAGTTATCGCTGACCGGGATATCGAGCTGCGCGGTCACATCGGCAGTGAATTCCGGAGCGTTGGGGAACGGGTTGCCGTCCACCAGCGCGCGCGTGGTGCCGTTGATGACCGTGGTCGGATCGGTGACTGTGCACTGGGCGCAGATGCCCACAGCCAATGCGTTGTCCTTGATCTCGGTATTGTTCCACGCGACGCCTGCTGTGACGGTGAAATAATCCGTGATCTGGAACGCACTGTCGAGCTCAAAGCCGTAGCCCTGCCCCTTGTTCGCATTGACCAGCTGGACGAGGTTGCCCGCGCCACCAACTGCAGTGAACTGGGGGTCATCGACATTGTAGTAGAATACCGCGCCATTGAGGCGGATCCGGCGGTCGGCCAGTTCCGATTTGAAGCCGACTTCATACGACATGATCTTTTCAGACGTGGCGATCGATGGCGGATTGAAGAATGCGACATCGCGGCCCTGGATGGTCGGCGCACGGAAACCGCTGGCCACGCGGGCGTAGACGCTCGCATCATCCGACAGATCGGCAAAGGCGCTAAGATCCCAGCTGACCCGCGATTCCTCGACCGCGCGGAACTGCGGCGCAGCCCCGGACACGACGACGAAGTTCTTGTCATCTTCGGTGTAGCGCAGCCCGCCGGTCAGGCGGATGGCTTCGGAAACCTGCGCCGTGATCTGGCCGAAGGCCGCCCACGCATCGTTGCGGTGACGCACAGTAACAGGGGGCGGGAAGTTGAAGCCTTGGGTGGTGACGCTGAAGTCACTCCAGAAGCCATAGCCGCCCACCTGCCAGGTGATCGGGCCATCATTATTCGACGCCAGGCGCACCTCGTGGGTGATTTGCTCCAGCTCGATCGAGTCCTGCGTGTCTGACGGGAACGGAATGAAACCCGGGCCCTGGAACGGCAGGAATGCGGCACCGAAGCCACCGTCAATATCGCCGCGGCTGGAACCGGAACTGTCATAATAGGACGTGATCGAGGTCAGTGTCGCAAATCCGGCGTCGTAATCGACCTTGGCCGAGGCACCGGCCGTCTCGTATCCGGCCTGGTTGCCGTCGCCGGCATCGTAAAACACGGTGTCACGATCATAATTGGCGTTCAGATCATTGTTGCCCGGGCCCAGGATATTGGCACGGAACAGCGTCGAGGTGCCATTGAGGTCACGATACTGGCCGCTGACCAGGATCGAGAGATCTTCGGACGGCGTAAGCAGGACCTGGCCGCGAATGGCGAAGTCATCATACTCGCCCAGCGCATCTTCCTGACCGGTAAAGCCGTTATCGATATAGTCGTTGCGGTGCTGGTAAAGGCCCGACAGGCGCACGGCGAGAAAATCGTCGACCAGCGAACCGCCGATCCCGAAATCGACCGCGACGGAACCGAAGCTACCATAGCTGAGCGAGCCCTGGGCGGTGGTTTCGAAGGTCGGCTTCTTGGTGTCGATCTTTACGATGCCGGCCGGCGTGTTACGACCGAACAGCGTACCCTGCGGGCCACGCAGGACTTCGATCCGGTCAACGTCGAACAGCGGGAAGCTCTTCAATGTGACGTTTTCGAGCACTACATCGTCCATGATAACCGAAACCGGCTGCGATGCCGCAAGGTCGAAATCGGTATTGCCAAGGCCGCGAATGTAGAAGCGCGGGGCCGCACGTCCATTGGAGCTTTCGACGAACAGACCGGGCACCTGGCCGGAAAGCGCAGTGTTATCCGCACCGGCGGCAAACAGCGCCTGGACGCGGTCTTCCTGCAGCGTTGCAGCGGAAATCGCCACGTCCTGCAGATTTTCCTCGCGACGGTTCGCCGTGACGACAATAACGCCAAGGCCGCCGGTTTCGGTTTCAGCCGCCGGCTCTTCTGCGTCTTGCGCATAAGCAGGGGCTGCCAGTCCGGCAGTAGCAAGGGCAGCGACGCAAGCGGTCGCCATGGAATGGCGGAGTATGGTGGAGCGTTTAGTCATCGGTTCCTCGTGAATAGCTGCAGCGCATCGGGACGACGTAACTTTACGTGGTCTTTGAATTTGCCGTCTCTTAGCCGCGGATGCGAGCCAAATGGTTAGGAAACGCCCCGTTTTGTTGCATTGCGGTATAGTTTGCTCCGCAGGTGTAACATTGATGTAACGCAAGCTGGGGCGCTGCCGCGGTGGTGGATGCACGCGCATAGCGGGATTGCAGCGCAACGGAGGCCCGCTATAGGGTCTCGCAAATAGCCCATTGCCAAACCTTTGCACCCGGAGCCCTCCCATGAAGATCCGCATCCATGTCAGCCTGAAGCCAGGGGTGCTCGATCCGCAGGGGCGTGCCGTCCATCATGCGCTGGATGGGCTTGGCTTTGCAGGCGTCGAAGATGTCCGCATCGGCCGGCTGGTCGAACTGGATGTGGCCGATGGCACCAGCGACGATGCGCTGACCGAAATGTGCGAAAAGCTGCTCGCCAATACCGTGATCGAGAACTACCGCATCGAGAAGGTGAGTTAACGTCATGCGTGCTGCCGTCATCACATTCCCGGGATCCAATTGCGACCGTGACATGGCAGTGGCGCTGGAGCTCGCATCCGGCACCGCCCCGCTGCGCGTGTGGCACGGGGACAGCGCGCTGCCCGAAAATCTCGATTTCATCGCTTTGCCCGGCGGATTTTCCTATGGTGACTATCTACGTTCTGGCGCCATGGCCGCCAACAGCCCGATCATGCGGGCCGTGGTTGAACAGGCCGGGCGTGGTGTCCCCGTACTGGGCGTCTGCAACGGGTTCCAGGTCCTGACCGAAAGCGGACTGCTACCCGGCGCGCTGATGCGCAATGCCGGCCAGACTTTCATTTGCCGCACAGTCGGGTTGGAAGTCGCCAATGCGCAAACGCTGTTCACCTCGGGCTATGATGCCGGTCAGCAGATCGACATCCCGGTCGCGCATCACGATGGCAATTATTTCGCCGATGATACGACGCTTGACCGACTGGAAGGCGACGGACGGGTCGCCTTTCGTTACGTAGACAATCCCAATGGCTCGCAACGTGACATTGCCGGGGTGCTTAATGCAGCGTGCAATGTTCTGGGTATGATGCCCCATCCCGAACGCGCTGTGGATGCAGCGCATGGGGGAACTGACGGGTTGGCCCTGTTCAAGACGGCGCTTGAAGGGCTCGCCGTCGCTTAAAGGGAAATCTGAGTTCCGGGCAGTTTCGGCTCGACCAGCTTGCGCGCATCGACATCGGTCATCGGCCGGCCAAAGTAATAGCCCTGGATCTTGTTACAGCCCAGGCTGCGGATCATCGCGGCTTCCTCGCTGGTTTCCACTCCTTCGGCCGTGGTCGACATCTCAAGGCTTTCCGCCATGGCCACCACCGCACGGATGATGGCAAGGCTTTCGTTGCTGCCCTGTGCCGCCCCCTGAACGAAGCTGCGATCGACCTTGATGGTCGAGAATCGCAATTTGCGCAGGTAGCCGAGCGAGGAATAGCCAGTGCCGAAATCATCGAGTGCGACCTGGCAACCCAGCGCCATGACCTCTTCCAGAGCAGCGCCAGCGACTTGGGCATCGCGCATGAAAATGCTCTCGGTCACTTCGATTTCCAACCGGCTCGCTTCCAGCCCACTCTGGGCCAAGGCGCGCACGACAGTGGGCGCAAAGTCCGGCTCGATCAGCTGTTCGGGGGAGACGTTGATATTGACCTTGATGTGCGAAGGCCAACGGGCCGCTTCGATACAGGCCTGTTGCAGCACCCAGGTGCCGATTGGCACGATCAGGCGGGTTTCTTCTGCCAGCGGGATAAACTTGGCCGGGCTGACAAAGCCATGATCCTTGCTCTGCCAACGCAGCAGCGCCTCGAAACTGACGATCTCTTCTCGATGCGCATCGACCACGGGCTGGAAATTGAGCACCATTTCGTCACGCTCGAGCGCCTTGCGCAAAGAAAATTCCAGCTGGCGACGTTCTTCTGCCGATGCGTGGAGCGATGGTTCATATTCGCAATGCTCGCCGCCACCGAGATCTTTCGAGCGGTACAGCGCGAGATCGGCATTGCGCATCAATTCCTCGACGCTGTTGCCATCGCGCGGTGCGACGGCAGAGCCGACACTGGCCCCAACATACAGCGTGTGATTGTCCACCTCGTAAGGCTGTGAAAGCCGGTCGATTATCCTCTTGGCCACTGTCGAAACGGTTCCGGCATCGGAAGCGTCACGGATGACGATGGCGAATTCGTCTCCCCCAAGCCGGCCGCACATTTCGTTCTCGGTCAGGATTTCTTTCAGCCGGTTGGAGACCTGCGCCAACAGGCGATCCCCCACCAGATGGCCAAGGGAATCATTGACTGCCTTGAAGCGGTCGAGATCGATCATCAGGAACGCACTGCGCGAGCGCCACTGGCGGGCATAGCGCATGGCCTCGCCCAGAGCTTCGTTCAACATCAGGCGATTGGGCAAACCGGTAAGCGTATCGTACCGCGCCAGATAGGCGATTTTTTCCGAGGACTCGCGCTGTTCGGTAACATCGGAGCCAACCCCGCGGAAACCGACATGGCGCCCCTTTTGGTCCAGCATCGGTGTGCCCGAAAGCTCCCACCACCGGTGCTCGCTGCCTAGTGTGACCTTGACCAGCAAGTTGGAGAAATTTTCGCGTCGTTTGAGCCGCTCGGCGAGATCGTGCAGGCTGGTCGGGAATTGGCCGGTATCCCATGCCGGGCCGGAAATCAGCTGCAGGAACGGCATCCCTTCGATCTCTTCAGGTTCGACCCCGAAGGCGAAGGCGAAGCGCGGCGATGCGGAGCGGATCCGGCGATTGGTATCGATCTGCCACAGCCAGTCCGCCTCGTTCTCCTCGAATTCACGCAGGAGCAGCGACACCACCTCGTTCTTTTCGGCCATGCCCCCTTCGGCGACACAGGCGCGCAGAAACGCTTCGGCACGGGTCATCACGCCATAGAGCAGCAAAGCGGTCAGGATCGTCACTGAACCGGCCGCCTCGACATTGCCTGTCCACGCAAACAATCCCGCGGCAGTTGAGCCGGTTGTCAGGATGATGACAGTCGCGCTGAGCGGTGCCGATCCCAGGAAGATCGCGGAACCAACCGGGACCAGCATCGCAATCATCCAGAGAGTCTCGAGTGCCCCGGGTTGGCCGGTGACGGCCACGAAAAGCAGCAAAGCCGACCAGACCAGGCCAATGGCCAATGCACCCTTTGCGTGGTGCTTTGCATCCTTGCGCGACAATGTGGACGCGGCGGCCTTGCCCAGCTTGTGATCCTGGCGTGCAAACACCGAAGCCGCGCAACCCAATGCTGCCAGCCAGGCGAGCAACGCAATCGCTCCTACCTGCCCCCAGCTGATCCAGAATGCGAGACCGGCGATCACACTATGCGTACCGACCCGCGCGAAGGACGAGCGTCCCACACGGGCATATTGCAATGCACGCAGCCGCGGCCAATCCGTCCCTTCGGTGTCTTTCAACCCGAGGACGGCGAGCAGCGGCAACCTTTCTGGCAAGGTCAGCGTATGGGATCGGTTCTCGCTCACGCGGCCGATCCTTAGGCCTGAATAGTTATTTCCACGTAAAGCGCCGGCGCCAAAAAGACGCGCATTGTCAGGCCGCTATTCGACGGTAACCGACTTCGCCAGATTGCGCGGCTGGTCGACGTCCGTGCCCTTCACAACAGCAACATGATAGGCCAGCAGCTGGACTGGTACGGCATAGACCAGCGGCGCGATCAGCGGATGGACATCGGGCATCTCGATCGTTGCGATGCAACCATCGCCAGCTTCTGCAAGCCCCTTGGCATCGGAAATAAGCACGACCTGCCCGCCCCGAGCACGCACTTCCTCCATGTTCGAAACCGTTTTCTCAAACAGCGGGCCCGACGGAGCGAGAACGATCACCGGCACTTCTTCATCGATCAAGGCGATCGGGCCATGCTTCATCTCGCCCGAAGCGTATCCTTCGGCATGGATATAGCTGATTTCCTTGAGCTTCAGGGCTCCTTCCAGCGCGAGCGGATAGTCCGGCCCGCGCCCGAGATAAAGCACATCGCGCGCCGGTGCGATCAACGGCGCCATTGCGGCAATATCGTCATCATGATCGAGCGCGGCATTGAGGGCCGCAGGAGCCTCAATCAAATGGCGCACAACCTCTTGCTCTTCGGCACGGTTCATCTTGCCCTTGGCGACGGCCAGATGCGCAGCCAACGCAGCCAGAACGGCCAGCTGGCAGGTAAACGCCTTGGTCGACGCGACGCCGATCTCGGGCCCTGCATGGGTCGGCAGAATCAGGTCGGCTTCACGTGCCATCGAACTGGTTGGAACATTCACCACCGTCGCGATGGTCTGGCCGTTTTCCTTGCAGTGGCGCAGCGCGGCGAGCGTATCGGCCGTCTCGCCACTTTGCGAAATGAAGATCGCCAGGCCGCCTTCTTCGAGCACGGGCTCGCGATAGCGGAACTCGCTCGCAACATCGATATCGACGGGGACGCGAGCAAAGGTTTCGAACCAGTACTTGGCCACCATGCCAGCATAGAACGACGTGCCGCAGGCCACGATGGTGATCCGCTTTATCGCTGACAGGTCGAAATCGATCTGAGGCAAGGCCACGCTTTCGTCCGCTTGCCGAACATAGCTGTTCAGCGTCTGCGCAACGACCGTCGGCTGTTCGTAGATCTCTTTCTGCATGAAGTGGCGGTAATTGCCCTTCTCCACCGCAGCAGCAGAAGCACCGGAAGCAACAACGGGCCGCTCTACAACTTTGTTCTCGCTGTCATAAATCGTCGCTGTGTCGCGCGTGATGACAACCCAGTCACCCTCTTCGAGATAGGTGATCTTCTGGGTCAGGGGGGCAAGTGCCAAAGCATCAGACCCGAGGAACATTTCCCCGTCACCATAGCCGACCACCAGTGGCGAGCCGAGCCGCGCGCCAATCAGCAAATCAGGGTGCTGGCGAAAGGCGATCGCCAGCGCAAAGGCACCGCGCAGACGCGGCAGCACGGCCTTGATGGCATCTTGCGGGCTGAGACCCTTCTCGAACTCATGCGAGACGAGATGCGCGACGACTTCACTGTCGGTATCGCTCTCCAGCGTGCGTCCGGCCTGCTGCAGTTCCTCACGAAGTGGCTTGAAATTCTCGATAATGCCATTGTGGACCAAGGCAACGTCATCGGTCGCATGCGGGTGCGCATTATGCTCGGTAGGTGCCCCGTGCGTGGCCCAGCGCGTATGGGCGATACCGACATTGCCCGGCGCGGGATTGCCCGACAATTCTTCTTCGAGATTCTTCAGTTTGCCCTTGGCCCTTCGCCTGACCAGTTGGCCATCCTCGATGGTGCACACGCCAGCGCTGTCATAGCCCCGGTATTCCATGCGCCGCAGGCCATCGACCAACCGCTCTGAGACGGCATCTGGGCTAACAATTCCGATAATTCCGCACATGCGTAGTCTGTCCCGTCAGAAAATCTGTAAGAAATAGGCTCTTTTGGCCCGCGCGCCCGACGCTTGGCGGGGCGCTAGACGATTTGTGCGCAGGATTCCACGGTATTAACCGGCAAATTAGCGCTTCGAGCTTTTCGCAGGCGCGATGCGTGAAAACCGTCCCTGCTGCCACAGGAACAATCCGGCCCCGATGATGATCGCCGCCCCTGCCAGTGTGCCCAGATCTGGGCTGTCATCGAACCACCACCAGCCCAATGCGCTGGCGACCAGTAGCTGGACATAGGTCATCGGGGCGATCGATGCAGCTCCCGCCCGTGTTGTTCCCATGAAGACCAGCCAATGGGCTGTGCTGGCAGTGACCGCAACCACTGCACAACGCAGCACAATGGAAAGGTCCGGCCAGCCAAATTGCAGAATCTCGATGCCGCTTGCCCGCCCGATAAAGGCTGCGACTGCCAGGATCGCCGCGGCGCTAATCGCCATATAGGCCTGCATCGACAGCACGCTCCCCTGCCCCGCAGCAGCGCGATTGGCGATCATCAGCAGCGCCATGAAAAAGGCCGCACCAACGGGCAGGAAGGCCGTGACGCCCAAGGCCGCAACATTGGGTCGCAGGATCACCAAAACCCCCACGAAAGCTGCGACGGACGCGATCCAGACAGCCGGGCGCACCTTCTCGCCCAGCAGGGGACCACTCAAGAGCGCGGTCAGGATCGGGGCCAGGAAAACCAGGGCGGTCGCTTCTGCCAGAGGCATCACGAAGATCGCCGAGAAGAATCCCAAGGTTGCCATTGCGAGGCAAAATCCGCGGCCCAACTGCAACCAAGGATGACTCGGGCGAAACCCTGCCACCCCTTCGCGCATGCCGAGCAAGATCGCCAAGCCAACGGCGCCGAATGTGAAACGCAGCGCGGCAACCGCGATCGGGGACCATTCGCCGCTGATAGTCTTGATGACGGCATCGCCGACCGAGAGGCATGCAAAGCCCGCCAGTGCAAACAGCAATCCGCTGCGATCATCCTGCTGCACCGCGCACGCTCCCTTTTCAGGCCCGTTGGGATACGGTCCTGATCCGGGGCGTCGATACAGCCCTTCACAAATCAGACAAGCAGGTTTCCGCCAGGGACGTCTCAGCTAGGCACGGCGGCCCCAGGCCTCGTCTTTCACATTCTCGCGCGACGCGACAAGGATCAAGCCGCCCAGCATGATGATGGCCATGATGTAGCGCGGATAATGCAGCATCCCTTCCAGCAAGCTCTGGAACAGCAGGCAATACATGATGGCCAACAGGGGCAGCAGCACAGGTTCGGCGATAGCCGGACGATGAACCGCCTTGATCATTCGCCCGACCAGCCACAAGCCGCCCGCTGCGCCGAGAATGCCCCAGGATATGAGATATTGCAGGACTACATTGTGCGGTTGCGTGTGGCTCCAGCCGATATCGACCTCCCAGAAGGTTGATCCGGAACCCCAACCGAACAGGGGGGAAGCGAGCCAGCGATCATAGGTCTGTTCCCACAGCTTCAATCGTCCGCTGGTCAGCGAATTGGCGCTTGCCGTGTCATTGAGATTGAACAGGTAGAATGCCGGGTCTGGCGGCAGGAGCAGGAACGCTACTCCCATCGCAAATGCCGTAAGCAGGAAGGCAATGCCAATATTGCGGATGTCAGGAAACCTGCGCAGCGAAATAATCGTGACGAGAAGGACGACGACCATGCCGAGAAGGGCAGCGCGGGTACCCGACCACACGGTCATACCCGCAGCAAGGCAATAGAAGAAATGGCTCCAGCCCAGTTTGCGGGCTTCGTCCACGAACAGGATCTTGATCGCGAAACCGGCTGCGATGGCTCCTGTCCAGGCCCCGAAATGGCGCACATTGATGAAGCCGGGAAGCGCAGACTCCCATTCGATCACTCCGCCAAAAACCTTCTCGGCCGGCGGCGGAAAGCTGAACCGCACCGCCGTGAATATCGCCAAAGTCACCAGGCCTATGCCAAATACTGGCAGCACTTTGCGAATGCTGTCGACGCCATAGTGCCTCGCCAGGGAATAGACCGACATCGCGAAAAACAGGTGCAGCACATACATCAGGGAATGCGTCATCGAAGCGCTGGTGCTGCGCGAAATGAAGATGCTGCTGATGGTAAGCCCGGCAATCAAGGCGCCGGTTGCCCATTGCACATCGCGCGGCAAGGCCTGCCATATCTTTCCGCGATCAAGACCAACCCGATAGGCCCATATCACGACGCCAAGCTCGGCCAGAAGGAATGGCGCCTCTATCAGCCGCGAGAACTCCAGCGACAGTACCGGCATGCGGTGCATATAGGTCGGATAGACCACGCCAGAGACGATCGGCATCAGGATCGCGACAAGGATTGCCACCGGGACTACATAGCCCTGCAGCATCCCTTTCGTGGAAGACGCGTCTTGCTCGGTAAGATTCATCGAAACCATGAAGGCTGATTAATCGAGCCCGATTAAGGAATATTTACCATCGTTTGTGGCCCGTTCCGCCGCGCTCGGGGTCTAAGGCAGGCAAGCGCGACGCAGCATTCCCGATCGGAAAATTTAGGAAAAAAATAAGGTTTCCTTTCTATTCACCAAGCTTCGGAAGGTCCTCTTCGCCCAAAAGCGACGATGAACCTTGGCATGAATCGATTACGACCTGGGGGACAGGGAATGAGTGCATTCGGACGCAAGAGCGGAGCTGGCGGCGCAGGATCGGGCGGACGCCCGGCCTTCGGCGTGGCCCGCCCGATGAAGGGCGGCGAGCGCGCAAGCAAGGACAATGCAGCCTCTGGCGGGGATCAATTCCCGCCGCTTCCAGGCGAGTCCGACGACGCCAGCGTCCCGGGCGCAGCCCCGGCATCGAGCACCCCGCCTGCACAAGAAGACGCGATGACGCGCCTCGCCGACCGGGCCAATGCCGTCCACAGCGGCCAGGCCGACATCGGCGGCTTCGAAGCCAGCGTCCACAAGATCAAGGAACAGGTGCTCCCCCGCCTGCTCGAACGTGTCGACCCCGAAGCTGCTGCCACGCTGACCAAGGATGAACTGTCGGAAGAATTCCGCCCGATCATCATGGAGGTGCTGGCGGAACTCAAAGTCACTCTGAACCGCCGCGAGCAATTTGCGCTCGAAAAGGTTCTGATCGACGAACTGCTCGGCTTCGGTCCGCTCGAAGAGCTGCTGAACGATCCCGACGTGTCGGACATCATGGTCAACGGCCCCGACCAGACCTACATCGAAAAAGGCGGCAAATTGGTCATCGCGCCAATCCGCTTCCGTGACGAACAGCATCTGTTCCAGATCGCCCAGCGCATCGTGAACCAGGTCGGCCGCCGCGTCGACCAGACCACACCGCTGGCCGATGCCCGCTTGAAAGACGGCTCGCGTGTGAACGTGATCGTACCGCCGCTTTCGCTCAAAGGCACGGCAATCTCCATTCGTAAGTTCTCCGAGAAGCCGATCACGCTCGACATGCTCAAGGACTTCGGTTCGATGAGCGACAAGATGTGTACTGCGCTGAAGATTGCAGGCGCTTGCCGGATGAACATTGTGATCTCGGGCGGTACCGGCTCGGGTAAAACGACCATGCTCAACGCCCTGTCGAAAATGATCGACCCGGGTGAGCGTGTGCTGACAATCGAGGACGCCGCCGAGCTTCGCTTGCAGCAGCCCCACTGGTTGCCGCTCGAAACCCGTCCGCCCAACCTTGAAGGCCAGGGTGCCATCACCATTGGTGACCTGGTGAAGAACGCCCTGCGTATGCGCCCGGACCGCATTATCCTGGGTGAGATTCGTGGCGCGGAATGTTTCGACCTTCTTGCTGCCATGAACACCGGCCACGATGGCTCCATGTGTACGCTTCACGCCAACTCGCCGCGCGAGTGTCTGGGCCGTATGGAAAACATGATCCTGATGGGGGACATCAAGATCCCGAAGGAAGCCATTTCGCGCCAGATCGCGGAATCGGTCGACATCATCGTGCAGGTGAAACGTCTGCGCGACGGTTCGCGCCGCACCACCGACATCACCGAGGTAATCGGGATGGAAGGCGATGTGATCGTAACCCAGAACCTGTTCAAGTTCGAATATCTGGACGAGAGCGAAGACGGCAAGATCATCGGCGAATTCCGCCCCAGTGGCCTGCGTCCCTATACGCTGGAAAAAGCCCGTCAATTCGGGTTTGACCAAGCCTATCTTGAGGCGTGTCTCTAGAACTTTTGTTTTGACCCTGCGGGCGGGGCGCGTCCGCGCCCCTTGCTTCCTCGCATTAGCTCGGGCGGGCGGTCGCCCTTGCGGTCCACTGGTCGTAGACCGGACCATTCCTAGCTATTGACCTGGCGGCGGAGCACGGCTTGCGCCTAGCAAGCCGCAAGCCCGACCGGGCGCCCGCAGCACCGAAGGTGCGAGGATATCGCGCGCCGGAGGGCGTGCGAAAACCAAATAATCCTACTCTCCTACCCTCTCCCTAGCCCTTGATCATTCCCGGCACGGCCAGCGCCAGCAGGCCGCCGCCGAGCATCACGCTGACGAAGAATATCCCGAACCAAGGGACCCAGCCGATGCGATCGATCCGGGCCCTTTTGAGACGGCGGCGCTCCATCAGGGTCGCAAACCCGGCCAACAGCAAGAATGCCACGCCCCAAAGGGCGAGCAATTCGGCGTCGCTGGCAAAGATCAGGTCACGTAGAAATTCCATCGCGAGGCCATATGGGCATCCGCGCCAGGTTGCACTAGGGCAAGGCCATGGATGGCTCTGTCGCACGCCCGCGCCCGTTTCTTGCGCTCGGACTACGTCTGGTCACTGCGCTGAGCCTTGCGACCATGGCCATGCTGGTAAAGCTGGGTGAACAACGCGGCGCGCATCTGCTGGAGATGATCTTCTGGCGCCAGTTTCTGACGTTCCTGGTCATTGGCGGGTTGCTGGCAGTCACCGGACGGCTCGTACAGATCCGGACCAAGCGTTTCGGCGCCCATGCCCGCCGCGCGATCTATGGCATTACCGGCATGGTATTCGTCTATGGTGCCGTGATCCTGCTCCCGCTGGCAGAGGCGACCACCATCAGTTTCACCACCCCGATGTTTGCCGTGATCCTGGCCCTCGTGCTGTTTCGCGAAAAGATTGGATTCTACCGCTGGAGTGCAGTGATCGTCGGCTTTGCCGGGGTCGCCATCGTGATGCAGCCCTGGGGCAGTGACGCCGTCGATCCGTTGGGAGTGGCAGTCGGGCTGGTCGCCGCCTTCATGGTCGCGCTGATCTCCTTCCAGATCCAGGACCTCAACAAGACCGAAACACCCTATGGCATCATTTTCTGGTTTACCGCGCTGACAACGCCGCTGGCGGCTCTTGCGCTCCCCTTCGTCCTGTCAGCGCATGACCCGATGACCTGGCTGGTGATCCTCGCAGTGGCGGGGACCGGCGCCTTGGCGCAGGTGCTGCTCACCACCTCGCTCCGCTTCGGATCGGCCGCGACCATCATCGTGATGGACTACACCGCCCTGATCTGGGCGACGACCTATGGCTGGACCGTGTTCGAGCGTGTTCCCCCTGCCACGCTCTGGATTGGCGCACCGCTCATCATCGTTTCAGGGCTGATCGTCGCATGGCGCGAGCATCGCCTGAAAAAGACGTGATAGGGAACCCGTTCAGTCGAGGTTGGTTTCCCTGGTGTACGATGCACGCCAATCTGACGAAGGAAAGACCATGGCACGCAAGATTATTCTCGCCGTTGGAATCGCAGCACTTTCGCTGACAACCGCCGCTTGTAACACTGTCAAAGGCCTTGGCCGCGACATTGAATCAGTGGGCGAGGCAGGCGATCGCGCCATCTGATTGCTGGCAACAATGGCCCAAAGGGTCGCAAAAGCGCTCGTCTCCCCCACCGGTTGGCGGGCGTTTTTGATGGAAAGTCAGACACCTGACAAAGCCTGTATCGGTTTGTCGTTCATCTTGCCGCATAGCGGTTTTGTCTAACACACCTTAGATATCCGGCCGTCCGCAACTATGTTGGCCGCACAAAATTCCCAGGGGAACTGCACATGTCCGTCCGAACACTCTTTCTTGCTGCGTTGGCCGCCAGCGCCACCACTATTCCGGCTTATGCCCAGGACGGCGGAACCGGCGAGGAAATCGTCGTCACCGGACGCTCTTTGGATGATACAGCCAAGGCCTTGGCCGACTGCCTCGCGCGCAATTGCCCGCCTGAGGAAGACATCAAGGCCACGCTCGACCACGCAGAAAACCTGCTGGTAGCGGGTGAATACAAGGACAGCCGCGACACTCTGCGCAAGTCGATCGGGCGCAATGACAAGCATGGCCGCAAATTGCCGGTGGCCGTTGCGGGCCTGCAGCGGGCCTATTCGCGCGTCTCCGAACAGCTGGGCGAAGGCAAGGATTTCCAGCTCGCCACACTCGATATGCGCGACACTTTGCGCAAGGGTTTGGGCCGCGATGATCCGCGCGCGCTGGTCGCCGACGTCACCGTCGGTGACAGCCGGGTCAAACTGGGTGACGACAATGGTGCCGAGCGGATTTACCGCCGTGTGGAAAAGCGTGCGATGGAGTTGAATTACCCACGCGTCGCCATGTTCGCACGTCTGCGCCTTGCACTGCTCGACAATGCCCGCTTCACCGTGACCGGACTCGAAAGCGAGCGACGCAGCATGATCGAGAAGCTCGAAGATATTCGTGACAATCCGATTGCTGGCGGCGAGGAGTTCACGCTGGTCGCAGAAGTCATGTTGGCCCGTCTCGATCGCAGTCAAGGCAACGAGGACAAGACCGATGCACTGGTCAAGCGCTTCGCCGAACGCGGCGGCGTCACTAGCCCCGTTCTGCTGTTTAGCGAACCGCTCTTCAGCCGCGCCGACCGGGATCGCGAAAACACGCGTGCAGGCAGTGCGGCTGCACGCCTCACAACGCTTAATCAAGACGAACCCCGGTGGGCCGACATCGGCTTCTGGATCAATGCAGATGGCCGGATCGAGGATTACGAAGTCTTGCGTTCGGAAGGGCAAACCGACTGGCTCAAGCAAGTCGAACGCCACATCAAGAGTCGCCGCTATGCGCCGGTTTCGGACAAGGCAGCGACACCAGGCTTCTATATGATCGAGCGCTATTCCGCCGTCGCCCGCTTCGCCGACAACGTTACGGGCACACGCCTGCGTCGCCGTGATCCGGTGCTGCGGATTGAACGGCTCGACTTGACGCCGGAAAACTATAGCCGCCCGATTGTCGAACAACCTGCCGAGAGTTGATCGCTAGCTAGCCTTCCGGGGGGCGCGGCGCGTCTCGCGGATAGCCAGCCAGACAAACAGGCCGAGCGGCCCTGCCATCAGGGTTGCAAGAAGGATGGGGGCCTGCAGCCAGCGCGAGAATTTCTTCGCGTCAGCGTCGCGGGCGATCCACAGTCCAACAAACAGATCGAAGGCCAGGTAGTGGGTCCAGCCAATTGTCACTCCGCTATCGGTGGCAAAGATGGCGCGCACACCTTCGATCGATCCGAAGTCGAGGCCACTGCCCTCACTCCCGACCAATACTGAAATCAACCCGACCGAATAGACCAAACACAAGATGCCGACGCCCAGATAGAGTACGACGGTCAGCAATAACTCCTTGCGCGGAGCCAGGATCAGGATGGCCCATGCGGCCATTGCCAGCAGGTTTACGCTGGCAAATATCGTGTCCCACATGGCCGTCACTCCTCTTCGCCAGCTGCCAGTTCGGGCAGCGATCTGGCCGCTCTGTGCATACCGTCATTATCATGCACGAAGCGCCCCTGCGTGCGGCGTAGCGCCAGCGCCAGCGCCGCTTCGCCGACTTCGCGCGCCTTGATCGAACGATATTGGCGCATGGACCCATGCAACAGCAAATCCATGATCGGGCTGGCAATGATCGCCAGGCTTTCTCCAGCGCGGGGATCGTTCTTGCGTCCGCCACGCAGCAGGCCGGGCCGAAGAATATCCAGCCGTTTGAAGCCTACCTTGCTCAGCTGTAGCTCGACCTCGCCCTTCACCCGCAGATAAAAGTTCTTCGAATGCCGGTCCGCCCCCACCGACGATACCGCGATCATCCGCTCCACCCCGGCCGCCATTGCAGCCTTGGCCGTGTCCAGCACCAGGTGCTGGTCGACCGCGCGAAAGGCGTCTTCGTCTTTGCCAGACTTGTTCCAGGTCGATCCCAATGCGCTGATCAGGACATCGGGCTTCACTGCCTCCAGCACTTCACCCCATTTGTCCGGTTCGGCCACGAAGACTTCCATCCGCGCGCCTTCAGGCAGGGATACTTCGCGCCGGGCAATCCCGACAATGCGCAGATCCTCCCGCCCTACCGCCAGTTGCAGGATTTGCTGGCCGATCAGGCCAGTGGCGCCGACAAGGGCTATGCGGACAGATTTGGACATGTTCTTTTCTACGTTAGACGTGGCTGAGGCCGCTGGGCACCTTGCCATAGATGCGGCGGAATTGCTCCATGGCGAAGCGATCGGTCATACCGGCGATGAAATCGGCGATGTGGCGGCTGCGGCGGGGCTGCGATTCCGGCAAACCGCCCCGCCATTCTTCTCCCATCAGCGACGGGTCCTGTTCGTAGGCCGCATAGAGCCGCGCGACCACGCTCCTGGCATTCTGCGCGGCTTCCATCTGCTGCTCGTGGAAATAGAGCCGTTCATACATGAAGGCTTTGAGGGTTCGCTCTTGTTCCAGCATGGCGGGGGAAAATCCGCCCAGCATCCGCCCTGCCCCACGCACCTCATCCGGAGACGTCAGCCCCTCTGTTGTAGCGCGAGTGTGACCGATCACATCATTGACCATCAGACCGATCTGCCCGCGCACCAGTTCGCGCAGCAGCCGGTCTTGCGGCGCATCGGGGAAGCGTTGCTCCACTTCGCGCCACTGGTCGGCCACAAAATCGAGTGTGAGCAAGTCGTCCAGCTTCAGGAAGCCGGCGCGTAGCCCATCATCGATGTCGTGATTGTCATAGGCGATGTCGTCCGCCACCGCGGCGATCTGCGCCTCCAGCGAGGACCATTGCGGCAGATCGAGCGGAAACTGCTCGTCAAGCTCCTGCAACGCCCAGTGCGGCTCTTTGATGGGGCCATTATGCTTGGCGAGGCCTTCCAGCACTTCCCAGCTGAGGTTGAGGCCATCATGGGTGGGATAAGGGCATTCCAGCCGCATCAGGGTGCGCAGCGTCTGGGCGTTATGGTCAAACCCGCCATGGCGCTCGGTCGCGTCATGCAGCGCCTTTTCCCCGGCATGGCCAAACGGTGGATGGCCGATGTCGTGGGCCAGACACAGGGCCTCGGTCAGATCTTCATCCAGGCCGAGCGCACGGGCGATCACCCTGCCGATCTGGGCGACCTCCAGACTGTGGGTCAAGCGCGTGCGATAGTGGTCGCCATCAGGGGCAACGAAAACCTGGGTCTTGGAACGCAGCCTGCGAAAGGCAATCGAGTGGATAATCCGGTCACGATCGCGCTGGAAGGCGCTACGCGGTCCGCGTGTTTCGCATCCCGGCTGCGTGAATTCGCGGCCGCGACTGGCGTCGGGATCGGATGCTAGCGGAGAACGCGTCATTGAGACGCGGGCTTACGGAATGCCGGGAATCGCGGCAACGGGAACAATCGGGCAACATGGCGGCCACGCGCACATCTGTCGTGGATATGCTGCTTCCGGTCTCAAGACGGTTAAGTCCGTGGCCGCATAGGCCCAAGTCTAGTCGTCGAGGATCCAGTCCACCGCCGCTTCGCAATGAATGCGCGCCGAATCGTAAATCGGCAGGACATTCGCATTGGCATCCACGACCAGGTTCAGTTCCGTGCAGGCAAGCACGAGCGCTGTCACACCATCCTGCTCCAGCCGGGTGAATGCTGTCTTGAAGAACCGCTCCGCATCGCGCGTCGCCTGGCCCTTCATCAGCTCTTCGTAAATGATCCGGTTGGTTTCCTCGACCCGCTCCATATCGGGCGGCACGAGGTCGATGCCGTGGGACACCAGACGCCTGCGATAGAAACTTTCGGTCATCACATTCTTGGTGCCAATGATGGCCGCCTGCCCGACCTTGTCTTTGGCCATCCGCTCGCCAACGCATTCAGCGATATGCAAGACCGGGATTTCAACCGCTTCGGCCACCTGGTTGTATTGGCGGTGCATGGAGTTGGCCGCGATGATCAAGCCCTCTGCACCCGCCGCTTCCAGACGTTTCGCGGACTCGACCAGCACTTTTCCGGCGCGATCCCAGTCTGCTTCTTCCTTCAAGCCATAGAGTTGGCAGAAATCGAGGCTTTCGATCAGCAAAGGCGCGCTGGCCATCGGCGTCGCACGGCGTTGCACGAGGCGATTGATCGTCTCGTAATACAACCGGGTAGAGACCCAGCTCATCCCCCCGATCATGCCCAGTTTGCGCAAGTTATTGTCCCTGTTTGATTTTTGAGCGCCGGATGCGCAGTCGCGTTCCTAGCGGCTCCGCCCGCATTGGCAAGACAACGTCTAGGCCGCCTCGCGATCCTCGGCATCTTGCGCATCAGAGGCCAGCGTCTGTTCCAGCCACGCGCGCAAGTCGCCGACACTTTGTTCGGGTGCCTCTTCCATCGGAATGTGTCCGATGCCCGGATAGTTGGCCAGGGTCGCATTGGGCAGATGGTCCATGAACCAGCCCGCCGCCTCATACGGCACAAGCGAGTCTTCCTCGCCCCACATCACTAGCGTAGGTACCTGCAAAGCCTCGATCCGCGCGACATCGAAGGGTTTGCGTGCCTGCGAAAAACGCGCCCGGGTCGCCGCGCGATTGCCCGGATAGCGGGCCATTTCCCAATAGCGATCAACCGCAGCATCGGTCACGATGTCCTGGTTGGACACGCTTTGCGCCAGGCTCCGCTCAACCAGGGAGCGCGGCAGCATCTGGCTCATCACTGCGCCAACGCCTGGAATTTGCGCGATGGTGAAGGCGATATTTCCACCGCCCTCCCGCTTGATCGGGGCCCCCGATGCATCCACCAGGACCAGCCCTTCCAGCCGGTCAGCATGTTCCAGCGCATAGCC
Organism: Parerythrobacter jejuensis; assembly: GCF_039536765.1. Classification (NCBI taxonomy): domain Bacteria; kingdom Pseudomonadati; phylum Pseudomonadota; class Alphaproteobacteria; order Sphingomonadales; family Erythrobacteraceae; genus Parerythrobacter; species Parerythrobacter jejuensis. The sequence goes on along the minus strand of NZ_BAAAZF010000001.1, from coordinate 2,780,652 downwards.
GAGCGAGATCCGCCCACCCATGGAATTGCCCCCGAGAACAAAGGTTTCCAGCCCAAGGTGATCTGCCACCAGTCCGACGGTTTCGACAAACCGTTCACCGGCATAATCATTGTCATTGGCCGGCCCGGTCAGCCCGTGGCCGATCTGGTCATACCGGATCACGCGATAGTCCTGACGCAACGCCTCGACCCATGGTTGCCAAGTATGCAGATCCGCATTCGACCCGTGCAGCAGGATGATGGCAGGCGCATCGGCATTCCCGTCAAGCGGGCCTTCGTCACGCAGATGCACTTCCTGCCCGTTGGCGAGCGTGACGAATTGCGAGGGTTCCCCGCCATATTTCGCCCGCATTTCCGCCTTGTCGGTATCCGGCGTGCGGAAGATGACAAAGGCGATCACCAACAAGGCGATCAGCACCGCCACTATCTTGCCGAAAGTCTTCACGGGCCAATCTCCAATATCCAGCGTTCGATCAGCGCGACGCCTTCTGCATCCACTGTTGCCTTGCCCAGTTCGGGCATTGCAACGCCGGGTTCGTTTACGCGCATCCGGTGCAGCAGGATCGATTCCTGCGGGCGACCGGGCACAACATCAAAGTCAAAGCCACCCGATCCACGGCCCGCCGCCACAGGGCGCTTCATCACCCCGATGGCCATCCGGTCCTGCTGTTCCCATCGCAGGTCGAGGCCGCTGTTGGATGCGGTGGCCCCGGGCCGGTGGCAATGGGCGCAATTCACATCAAGATAGCCACGGGCAGACGCTGTGACATCGGCAGTCTTGCGGTCCTCCCACAGCGGAATCGAGCCAGCTTGAGCGGGAACCGCATCCAGCGTGCCCGAAGCGACCATATCGCCCAAGAAAGCCTTTGACAGATTGCGTGCCTTGGGCCCGATGGGCACCACCGCGTCATCGACCCCGTGGCATTCCTTGCACTGGTTCTTGTTGGGGATCCGGTAGCTGATCTCTTCGCCGGAGGGTGTCGTCAGGGGCAGCCGTGCTCCGGCCAGTGCCAGCCGCGCCTCGGTCTGCTCTGCGTTCCACTTGTACGGCAAGGCCAGCCAGCCATCGGCCCGATGCAGCAGAACACGCGTTTCGATCAGGCGGCGCTGCTTCCCCTCGCCGAATGCAAAGGTCTTGATCAGCGCACTTCCTACGGGCAGGTCGAGAACTTCGTCCGGATTGCTCGCAACGGCCTTCCCGTCCGGCGGGAGATAGACGAACCTCAGCTTGTCGGCCCCATCCGAAAATAGCGGCATATTGAGCCGGTAAGGCACCACCCCGATATTGGGAGCTTGCGCGCGGGCATCGACGAAAAAGTCGAAGTCACTCAACAATCGCGGGAGGTCGTTTCCGACAATCAGGGGATAGTCGACGATCTGGGGCGGCGGCGTAGCGCGTGCGGCAATCGCCCCTGCCAAGGCGAGCGTCGCAAGACCCAGGAAGGCAACCCTTTTCCTCAATTGATACGCTCGGCAAGTTCGGGCGGCGCACCGATACCAGACAAATCGATCGGAGTGCTCGGCTCACTCACTTTCATCGGGCCGGGCTGCGCCTGATCCAGCGGGACACCTTGCCCGGGCAGATTGAGCGACCAGCCACTGGTCCCTTCAATCGCGAAAAGCGCAGGCTTGCCTTCCTGCGACAAGCCATCCCACAGCACATCGGGCAGAGCTCCGCCAAATGCGGCCAACAGCATATCCTTGCCCGGCAGCTGCGGATCGCGTCCGCCATCCGAATAGAGGTTTGAGCCGACAATCACATTGCGCGGATAGGGGTTATAGCGTTCATCGGTGAACGCTTGCGAATAGGCGACCACCAGCACTTGGCCGGTGTCGTTTCCTGACAGCACGTTGTCGGCGATCATGACGTTTTCATTCGCCATCACCATGATGCCGGTGCCTTTGGGAATCCCCGCGACGATATTGCCCGGAGGGGCGAAATTGGGGGTGTTGTTGGTGGCCACCAGGTTGCGCCGCACCAATACGTCACCGCCACCCATCACAGGCAGGTCGGGCAGGTCGAACACGAGGATGCCGCCAGTGTTGTGGAAGGCAACATTGTTCTCGACCAGCGCATTGCGGCTGTTCTCGATCTCGATCCCTGCGACGTTGTATTGCGCGATGGAATTGCGGACCGTGATGTCCTTGCTCTGGCCGACATAAATGCCCGCGTCGGAAGCGCCGGAGACAACTACGCTGTCGACCAATATCCCCGTGCTCTCGACCGGATAGACCGCATAGGCGCCGTTGCTGGCCTTTGGCCCTTCGGTCCAGGTTACCCGCAGCTTGTAGTAGACGATATTGTCCGCGCCCTTGGATTTGATCCCGTCTCCTTTGGCATTCTCGACCGCGAAATCGCGTAACGTCACGTTATCAGACGTCACCAACAGGCCTTCGCCCGCGCCCTGCTGGCCAGTGAAATCAATCACCGAGGCGTCCATACCAGCGCCGCGCAAGGTCACATTATCGACATCGAGGCTGAGCCCGTCGGTGAGCATGAAGCGGCCTGCGCCCAAGACCACTTCATCGCCCGGTTCGGCCAGAATCAGCGCCTCTTGCAGCCGTTCCTGTGCGCCTTCACCGGCAGCGACTTCGATGGTTTCGGCAAATGCCGGTGCGCCCAGTGCCAGCGCCGCAGCACCGATCAGAAAACGTGTCATTATTCTCTCCCTCTTGCGTGCCATTGTGCCGTGGTGGGGGAGGAATGCAAGCGCGGTCAGCTAGCGCCCATCATCAATTCAAAGCCGCAACTTCCGCCGGACTGGACGATCTTTTCGACCATGTCGCGATCATCGATCCGGCGCAGGCGCGCCATCGCTTTGCCCATCGATAGCGAACCCGGGGCCGCGCCTGCGCGATCGCCGAATTCCTCCAGCGTACCGATCTGGCCGGAGGCGAGCTCGTCAACCAGGGTAGGTGCCATGCAAGCGGCCATCACTTTTTTCACACCGACTGCCATCAGCGCCGCCTCAATCCGATCGGAACTGACCACATCAGACGGGTCATCCCCCGCACCATCACCACATCCGGCAATTGCCTGCGCACCCATCAGCGCCACAATGATCCCGATCCGTTTCATAAACATACCCTGGTAGAACCAGAGGGCAGTCAATCGCGCCGCGCTTCGTTGGCAAGGCCAGTAGCACACAGGGCGGCCGATGTGGATGTGACCGCCAGCACCTCGGCATCGCCGACCGCGCGAACCCGCTCGACATATTGACGCAAGGTGCGTGGCTTCATCGGTTCGCCCGCCTTGCCGCGCAGGGCTTCGAGCTTGCGCAACTGGCCGATCGAGAGGCGATCCACCATGCGTTCGGCCATGCAGGTTGCATTTCGCTGCGACAGGCCGGCCTTCAGCAGCGCGCTCTCGACCCGGCTTTCCGCAATCTGGCTGATACATCCCGTCAACAGCATGGCGACACCGGCAGCCGCCAGCGCGACGCGCATCAATCGAGCGCCTTGACGATTTCCTCGACCATCTTCTTGGCGTCGGACAACAACATCACGGTCTGGTTCATGTAGAACACATCGTTATCGACGCCGGCATAGCCAACCCCGCCCATGCTACGCTTGATGAAGAATACCTGCTTGGCTTTCTCCACATCGAACACCGGCATCCCGTAAATTGGGCTGGATTTGTCTGTCTTCGCCGCCGGATTGACCACATCGTTGGCACCGATGATGAAAGCCACGTCCGCTTGTGCGAATTCGCTGTTGATATCCTCCAGCTCGAACACTTCATCATAAGGCACATTGGCCTCTGCCAGCAGCACGTTCATGTGCCCCGGCATCCGGCCTGCGACGGGGTGGATGGCGTATTTCACATCGACGCCCTTGTCCTTCAGCACATCGGCCATTTCGCGCAGCACGTGCTGCGCCTGCGCCACCGCCATGCCGTAGCCGGGGATGATGATGACCTTCTCGGCCTGTTCCAGCATAAAGGCCGCATCGTCAGCGCTACCCTGCTTATAGGGGCGCTGTTCGCGCGCCTCGCCGCCACCGGCTGCGCTGTCATCCGCGCCAAAGCCGCCTGCGATCACGGAGATGAAGCTACGGTTCATCGCCCGGCACATGATGTAGCTCAGGATCGCGCCCGAACTGCCGACCAGTGCGCCAGTGATGATCATGGCCGTGTTGCCCAGCGTGAACCCCATCGCCGCCGCCGCCCAGCCGGAATAGCTGTTCAGCATCGACACCACGACCGGCATATCCGCCCCGCCAATCGGGATGATCAGCAGGAAGCCGATCAGGAAGGCCAGCACCGTCACGTAGATGATCAACTGGCCCTCGCCCGCGCCGCCCGCGCCCGAAACGGCATAGGCAGCAATCAGGCCGAGGATGGCCAGCAACGTGCCCAGATTGATGATGTGGCGGCCCGGCAGCAGGATCGGCGATCCGCTCATCCGGCCGGAAAGCTTCAGGAACGCGATGACCGAACCCGAAAAGGTGATTGCACCGATGGCGATACCCAGCCCCAGCTCGATCCGGCTGACCATCAGGATCTGGTCATTGGCGTCAGTAATCCCGAACGAAGCAGGGTCCAGCCATGCGGCGAGACCCACCACTACGGCGGCAAGGCCGACCAGCGAGTGGAAACCTGCCACCAGTTCGGGCATCGCTGTCATCGCGATCTTGCGCGCGACCGTGATGCCGATAATGCCGCCCAAGAACATTGCCACGCCAATTTCGGCGATATTGGCGATGTCATGCGTGATCAGCGTCGTGACCACCGCGATCAGCATACCGACCATGCCATATCGGTTGCCAGTCCGGCTGGTCGCAGGGCTGGAAAGCCCGCGCAGTGCGAGGATGAAGAATACGCCGGCAACGAGATAAGCGAGAGCCACAAAGGGGCTGACGCCAGCGCCGTCTGACGCGGCTACGAGCAAGGAGAAGTCCATCACTTCTTCTCCTTCTTCTTGTACATCGCCAGCATCCGCTCCGTAACGGCAAAGCCGCCAAAGATGTTCACGCTCGCCAGCACGACACCGAACAGGCCGAGCCACTTGGCCACCACACTGCCCGCCTCAGCCGAAGCAATCAGCGCACCGACGATAATCACGGAGGAAATCGCATTCGTCACTGCCATCAAAGGCGTATGAAGCGCCGGCGTGACCGACCACACGACATAATAGCCGACGAAACACGCCAGCACGAAGATCGACAGGATAGAGATGAAGTCCATGTTATGGCTCCTCGGCCAAGAGACGCTCTCGCTCTTTGAAGTTCAATAAGAATTCGAGCGCATCGCGCGCGCCTAGGGCCGCGCCAAACGCTTCATTTGCAGCGATTGCGTCATCGCAGCGCTTGGTCACATCGGCGGCTTCATCGGAAAAAAGATCAACCGCTCCGTCCGTTCCGCCGGGCCAAAGAACATCTATTCTTTGCTTTGCCATATCGAGGCGCTCGCGCGTTTCTTTCAAAACGTGGGACAGTGAACGTTGCTTCCTTTCGCCGAAGGCGCAATGGCGGTTTCGGAAACTTGTATATGCTCTCTCTGCACGCCCGTAAGTCACCCAAACCTTGTAAAAGTCATCATCGCCACGCCATTCGCGACCAGGTATCGCACGGGGGTTTGGCCCGGAACTCTCCGGTGCCTGCACAACTAGTCTTTCCATCCTATCAAGAATACTATTGGCCAGCGCGATAGTCCGCGATTCCGCCTCAAGCGCTTGTGGTGAGTCCGGCTTGGGGCAACCTTCCCCCACAAAAGATATCGCGGGAAGAACCCGCTCATCTTGATTGTCGGCAGTTTGCATCAAGGCGTAGGAATAATCCGCATTTGCTATCTCCAGATCAATCTTCTGACGCGGGAGGGCCAACGAGTTCGTAACTTCGGCATAGCGAGAAAGAACGCTTTCTATCGCCTCTGATGCCGGACACGCTGGCTGTATGAGAGGGAGTAGGATGGCAACTTCCGCACGGAGTTCGGCGCCAAGTTCTGCATGCCATTTATCGTAGGGAGAATAGACAGGGTTTTGCGCCGCAATTGAAGCATAAGGAAGAACAGTTGCGCCCGCGACCATCGCACATATTGCCAACATCGCCTGCGAAAATTGTTTCACCCGTTCAGCCTCTCGCTCACAACCTTGCCGCCCTGTGTCAGGCGCACGGCATTGCCGATTTCCTCGTCCAGAACCGGCTTTCCAGCCTCTTTGTCCCAGAAGGCGGAGAGGAAGTTGAATAGGTTGCGTGCAAACAGGGCCGAAGTGTCGGGCGCGAGGGATGCGGGCGTGTTGGAATAGCCCATGATGGTGACGCCGTGGCGCTCCACCAGTTCATCGGGCTTGGAACCTTCGACATTGCCGCCCTGGGCCACGGCCAGGTCGAAAATCACGCTGCCCGGCTTCATGGCCGCAATCTGGTCGTCACTGATCAGGCGCGGTGCAGCGCGGCCCGGGATCAACGCGGTGGTGATGACAATATCCTGTTTGGCAATATGGCCGGTAACGAGCTCGGCCTGCGCGGCCTTCTGCTCGTCCGTCAGTTCAGCGGCGTAACCACCCTCACCCGATGCTTCGAGGCCTTCGGCGAAAATTGCTTTCGCGCCCAGCGAGGTGATCTGCTCGGCCGTTTCGGGCCGCACATCGGTCGCGGAAACTTGCGCGCCCAAACGCTTGGCCGTGGCAATCGCCTGCAGACCGGCCACACCAACGCCCATGACGAAGCACCGCGCGGCCTGCACCGTACCTGCCGCTGTCATCATCATCGGGAAAGCGCGGCCATACTGGTCTGCCGCCGCGATCACAGCCTTGTAACCGGACAGGTTGGACTGGCTGGAGAGCACATCCATACTCTGTGCACGGGTGATACGCGGCATGAATTCCATGCTTAAGGCTTCGAGACCCGCCTTGGCATAGGCGTCGACACGGTCGCCCTGCTGGAAAGGATCGAAGGTCGCGGCGACCATCGCGCCTTGCTGCGCGCCAGAAAGAAGGCCGGGATCTGGCGCCTGGACGCCGAGCACGATGCCCGCATCCTTGGTCACCGCCTCGGCTGTGCCGATTTGCGCGCCCGCCTCTTCGAAGGCCGCGTCGGAAATCGAGGCATGTGCGCCCGCACCGCTTTCAACGGCCACACTCGCACCCAGGGCGATGAATTTCTTCGCCGTTTCCGGCGTCAGCGCGACACGGGTTTCCCCGCTCGCGCGTTCCTTGAGAACCGCGATCCGCAAAATGCGTTATTCGGCGATCAGGACGACGACGACGAGCGTGATCAACGCAAGTATCGGCACCGCCACCTTCACGGCGGCTATGAAGCTGGAATAGGTCGATTTTGCCGACTTCATGTCGTTGGCGGCCATAATATTACGTCCCTCGTTCGGTGTGGCACTGTTGGCCGCAGTTCCTATCGCCGCCCTGCGCGCTTGCCAAGGGGGATGCGACCGCACCAACAGCCTTAATCGGACCTTTACCCCCTGCCGCTATCTGAACGGACTGTACCGCGACGGGACGGTTTGGGAAACGATGGCTGAGAACGACACACGCCTGCTGATGCTGATTGATGACGAGCCGGCCCAGAGCCGCCTTGTCACAGCCCTCGCCGCGCGTGAGGGTTGGCGCACATTGGTGGTCAAGGATTCCGAAACCGCCATTGCCACGCTCGGCACGCGCCAGGGCATGCAATTGTCGGCCATCATCTTGGACCAGTGGGTGCCGGGCGACGATGCCTGCCAGCTGATCGAAGAACTCAAGACCCGCCGCCCCGCTCTGCCGATCCTGATGCTGACCCAGAGTGCCAGCCCACTGCTGGCTGTAGAAGCCATGCGGGCCGGAGCGACAGACTATCTGATCAAGCCGGTCGCACCAGAGCGCCTGATGCGCGCCCTGCGTAGCGCGACCAAACACGAAGCTCCGAAAGACGAGCTCCAGCCGCTAACTGAGAAGATGCCGGCCGTGCTCGATTTCGATGCCATGATCGGCTCCGAAGCGAGCTTCCGCACGGCCCTGGCCCGCGCCGCCAAAGTGGCACGCGGACACGGCCATGTCCTGATCGAAGGCGAAAGTGGCACCGGCAAGGAAATGTTGCTGCGGGCCATGCATGCGGCCAGTCCGCGCGCGAAATCGGCCTTCCGCCTCGTCAATGTCGGCAGCATCGCCGCCAATTCCATCGAATCGACCTTGTTCGGCCATGAGCAGGGCGCCTTCCCGGGGGCCTTTGACCGCCAGGTCGGAGCAATACAGTTCTGCGATGGCGGCACGCTGGTCCTTGACGAGATTGACCGACTGAGCACCGACCTGCAGGAACGCCTCGCTGCAACCTTGGCAGAAGGGATCGTCCGCCCGGTCGGAGCCACTCACGGTTTCAAAATCGATTTGCGCCTGTTGAGTGCGAGCAACTTGCCGCTCTCCGATCTGGTCGATGCCGGTCATTTCGACCCGAATTTGCTCGAACAGGTGTCGGCCACCAAGATCGAGCTTCCGCCACTGCGCGAACGGCCCGGCGATATTCCGGCGCTTGCACGCCATTTCCTGGGCCGGATCGGCGAGCAGCCCGGATTGCGCCATTTGTCGCTCGCCGACAGCGCCCTTGTGCTGCTCTCTGCATTCGACTGGCCAGGCAATGTCCGCCAATTGCAAGCAGTGCTATTCCGCGCTGCCGTCTTCTGCGAAGGCGAAGCGCTGACCGGGCAGGATTTCCCGCAATTGTCCGCCATCCTGGGGGATCTGGGTGACAGCGGTGCGTCCCTGCCCGAAGCGATCGGCGTGATGCTCTACACCCAGGACGGGAACCTGCGCCCGCTCGAAGAGATCGAAGCGGACGTAATTCGCCTGGCAATCGGCCACTACCGTGGCCGGATGACCGAAGTCGCCCGCCGCCTCGGCATCGGGCGCTCCACGCTTTACCGCAAGCTTAGCGATCTGGGCATCGACAATGCGGCTTGAGCAAACCGACAATGGCTGACGGCCCAGCATCTCCCGCCGATCTCGCTGGACACTCCAGCGCGCCCGACACCGACGAAACGCTCACCAAGGCGCTGGATGGGCTTTCAAAAGCGATCGATGCCGGCAATTTCGAGCGTATGCGCTGGGCGCGGGACGAAGCGCCGAAGCTTGTCCGGCTGGTGGAACTTGTCAAAGGCGTGGTCGAGAACCGTAGCGATATCGACATCAATGAAGAAGGCGGCGAAGGCAACACCAAGCGTTTCGTAATCAAGGTCCACGGAATGCGGGTCGCCGCGCTTGCTATTGCGCTCGACAAAGGGCGCGCAATTGCTGCCATCGGCCCTATCGAACGCAGCGAGTTCAAGGTCGCCAATGGCGATCCTGTCCATACCAAATACGAGAATGTTGACGCAGCCTGGATGGCCTCGACGCTTTCGGCGCTGGTGACACGCATCGGCAGCTGACGCACGGGCTTTCGCATCCTCGGCATCGACAATCCGGCCTGTTTGACCTAGAAGATTCGATCAGCCTCCGAGGGAGTGAGTGAAGTGACCAAGCGCAACCGCTGAGCGGACATCCTGAAACGATGGGCAGATATGCCTGCGGAATCATTTCTACCCCCTGAGGTACTATGCAAAAATTGAATGGAATGACGTGCGTCGTAACTGGCGGCGCGCAAGGTATTGGCCGTGCCACTTGCAAGGCATTTGTCGAGGAAGGCGCACACGTCGTCCTGACGGACATCGACGAAGACGCCGGCCAGAACGCGGCAGACGCTCTGGGCTGCACCTTTCACAAGCTCGATGTGCGTGAAGAAGGCGATTGGGATGCACTTGCCCGCGCGTTCCCGCAGATCGATGTGCTGTTCAACAATGCCGGTGTGACCGGCTTTGAAGACAGCCTTGGTCCGCATGATCCGGAGAACGCATCGCTCGCCGATTGGCGTGCTGTCAACGCGGTCAACATGGACGGCACGTTCCTTGGCTGTCGCTATGCGATTGGTGCGATGAAGGCGAAGGGCGAAGGCGCAATCATCAACATGTCCTCCCGCTCGGGCCTTGTCGGTATCCCCGGCGCAGCCGCCTATGCCGCTTCCAAGGCAGCGATCCGCAACCATTCCAAATCCGTGGCGCTCTATTGTGCGCAGCAGGGATGGAAGATCCGCTGTAACTCGATCCACCCGGCCGCAATCCTGACCGGTATCTGGGAGCCAATGCTGGGCGACGGACCGGACCGTGAAGAGAAGATGGCGGCTCTGGTAGCCGACACCCCGCTCAAGCGGTTCGGCACGGTTGAGGAAGTCGCCGCGCTGTGCGTCTTCCTTGCGTCCGCCGAAAGCGGTTACATGACCGGGACCGAGCTCACTCTGGATGGCGGTTTGCTGGCCGGATCGGCAGCGTCACCGGGATCCTGAGGTCGCAGGTTCGCCCATGATCGGCGGGGCGTCGCTCACCGGCGGCGCCCACCCGATTGTCTCGGTCACCCGCACTTCACCCGCCGCCCCGCGCAGCGACAGGGTCAGCTGTTCGGCGTCCCAATCGATTTCGACCAGCCCGAAATTCTCCTCCGAGATGAAGTCGGTAATGCGGCGCGGATCAGGCTCGCGTGCCGTGTTGCGCTCGGTACTGTTGAACGCGAGATTGAGCGAGGAGCTGGTCAGCTCCCACAATTGCTCGCCGGCAGCCAGCGGCGTGTCGGTATAGATGCCGCCGGCGTGGCGATCACCTGACAGGATTACCAACCCGCTATCCGCGCGCGCACCCAGCATTTTGTAGAGCTTGGCCCGTTCCAGCGGCAGCTGTTCCCAGCTTTCATAATCATGCGCATCGGTCAGCACCTGGATCGAGCTGACCAGGATGCGGAGGTCCGCAGGTTTGGCCAGTTCTTGTTCCAGCCACGCCCATTGCGCCTGGCCCAGCATGGTCTTGCCCGCATCCTGGCTGGGCACATACGGCCCCAATGGCGGGCGTTCTTCGCGGAACGGCATGCGTTCGAAATCGGCCCGGAAGAAGCGCGTATCGAGCATGATCAGCTGGACCCGGCGACCTGCATTGCCGAAAACCTTGCTTTCATAAATGCCCGGGCGCGCCTTTACCTCTTCCGACGAGTCCCAGAATGTTTCGTAGATATCCTCGGCGAAACCGCGAAATGCGAAATTGCCGCCGCCATCGTTGAAGCCGAAATCGTGATCATCCCACGAAACCATCATCGGAATGGTCGAACGGAATTGGATAAACTCGGGATGGCTCGCCTGTTTCGCATAGGCCTCACGCAAAGTCGTCAGCGCCGCATCCCCCGACCACGTCTGGTCGCCATAGATATTGTCGCCGATGAACAGGAACATGTCCGGGTTGGTTGCCGCGATCTGGTCCCACATATGCTGGCTGCGCGACTGGTGGTTGCAGCTGCCAAAGGCGATCCGGGTGATCGTCGCGACATTGGATGGCAGGGGCGCACCGACCGGGGCCGTCGGCATGGCGACACTATCCTTGATGCTCGCATAGTAGCCTTCGAGGAAGGCGTCGGGGCCGACCGTCACTTGGGCATCCTGGGCCATGGCCGGTGCAGCCAAGGCCAGCGGAAGGGCAGCAAATATCGAGCGCATCGCAGGGAACTCCTCAAGTGGCGGCGAAAACACCGCATGAGTGACCCCATAAAGTGACAAGAATTTGACGCAAGGTCGCCCGGCCCGATTGACAGGGCGACCTTGCATCGAGGGATCAGAAGCGGAACCGCAATCCGGCCAGGCCAGAGACGGTTTCATAGCGGCCCGAAACATCGGCGTTGAACGCACTGTTGCCGCCGGCAACGAAGGTGCGTTCGAAATCCAGGCCCGACACGCGCTGGTAACGCACGCGCGCCTCCAGATCGATCTTGTCAGTCAGACGGAAGCTGACACCCGCATTGCTGTGCAGCACCAACCCGGTGTCACTGCCCTGCACTCCGAAAGTCGGCGCATTTGCAACGCCATTATTGGGGAAATAGCCGACATTGGCGTCGACATCGGCGATCCCGATACCGCCACCCCAGAATGGAACGACACGCTGATCGTCCTTCAGGCGCAGTTCGGAGCGGTAGTTGATGGTGAAGGTGTTGACGTCGATGTCACCTTCGAAGGTCTGGTTGCCACCATTGAAGGCACCGCCGGATACATCGGGGCTGGCATAGCTGTATTCCAGTTCCACACTCGGCTGGAAGACACCGAACAGGCGCTTGGGAATCTGATAGCCGACCGCACCGGCAAAGGTGAAGTCGTCATCGAAGCCAACCGCGACATTGGCCGGAGCACCAGCAACACCGGGCGACGGCGCGACAGGAGCCTGGATCCCTTCGAAGGTCTCGTCGCTTGGCGAGGTAACACCAGCATTGAGCGTGACATAGAACCCGCCCTCGGGCTCGAAGCGCTCGTCGCCGCCGTCCTGGGCGAAGGCTGCGGTGGGGAGGAGGATCGCCGCGCCGGTGGCGAGCAGAAGCGAGAAAATCTGGGTTGTGGCAATACGCATGGGGGAATTCCTTGAATGAAACTGATCGTGCTGCGCATCGGGGTTCTTGGGGGTGATGCGCGGTCAGGCTCGGTTTCGGATGGAATTCGCTATCGGTTACGGCCAACTACAAATCGGTTTGATCGATAATTCTATATAGCAAGATCGGAAAAGTCGGTCAGTGCCGCATCGCGCAGGCCGCGCCACACATTGCGCGCCTGCACTGTCTCGGCGACATCGTGCACCCGCAGCAGATGCGCGCCGGCATCCATGCCCGCCATCGCCAGCGCCACACTGCCGCCCAGCCGCTGCTCGACCGGAGCCTCGTTGCTGAGCGCACCGATCATCCGCTTGCGGCTGGCCCCCAGCAGGACCGGATGGCCCAGCGCATGGAACAGCGGCAGCGCATTGATCAGTGCCGTGTTGTCGGCCAGTGTCTTGCCGAAACCGAGACCGGGATCGAGCATGATGCGATCCGCAGAAATGCCCGCCTGCACCGCCGCATCGCGCCGCGCCTTGAGCTGGTCAAACACGTCGAACACGACGCTGGCATAATCGCCGCCCTCATGCAGATCCTGCCCGCTTCCGGGCGCATGCATCAAGATCACCGGGCATCCGCGCGCCGCGACCAACTCAGCACTGCGCGGATCATATTGCAGGGCGGACACATCGTTGACGATACCCGCGCCCGTATCCAGCGCCGCCTCCATCACACCGGCACGGCGGCTGTCGATGCTGACCGCAGCGCCCATTGCGGCACAATATTGTACCGCGGGCAGGATGCGCTCGATCTCCTGATCCTCGAACACGGCCTGCGCGCCAGGCTTGGTGCTTTCCCCGCCGATGTCGATAATCGAGGCCCCTGCCTCCAGCATCGCGGCGGCCTGTGCCTTGCCGACTTCGGGATCGTCGAGGAACTTGCCACCATCGGAGAAACTGTCGGGCGTGACATTGAGGATGCCCATCACCTGCGGCTGGTCGAGCCGCACGGTGCGTTCGCCCAGCGACAGCGGCGGATGCGCCACTGTAAGGTTGGCCCACTGCGTCTCCGCCTCCGCCCCCACGCTGTCGGGCAATTCACCCAGCACCTGCGCGATATGCTCGGGCGAGCAGGTCCATCTTTCCGCCACCTGGCCATCCCGGCGCAGGATCACAGCAAAGCGATGCGCATAGACCATGCTCCCCGCCAACCGGATCGCATCCCCCTCCTCCGCCTGCGGACCCGGCACAAAGCCAATCGGGCGGATGTAGATCGATTCGGTCGTCATAGGGGCACGCACCTGCGTTTGTTGGGAGACATGGACCGCATGGACCACTGTCCTGGGGTGAAAAAGCCAGAGGGTGCGTGTCGCCTTTTGTGGGGCGGATTGGAAGGGGCGTGGGTGTGCATTTGCACGGGTGTATCGTCGGGTGTGGGGGTGTAGGAGAGTGTGGAAGGATCAATTGGGCGAGCAGAATTCTTGCACAGGAAGACAACACGTTTCAGGTAAGCCAACTGGACAGCCACTTCGCTCTGACGCTACTTTCTTCGAATGGAGATCAGCCCCAAACTTCAGCATCTTACCAATGAAGAAATCGAAAACCTGGTTCGAGAGTACTATAAGTCGGGACTCTCAAATGTTGAGTTGATTGAGCGCTATAACATTTCCGTTAACCCAAGCCGATTGGTCAGCCTCTTTCCCCCGCTAGTTCATGATGACCTGCTCTGCCCGTACTGTTCGGACGAGCCTATGATTTCCAGACGACCGAGTAAGAGCAGCCATCACGATCCATCGCCCGAATGCCCAAGTTGCGGCCATAAGCAAGTCAGAAATTGCTACTGTCAGAATTGTCGCGACAAACAAGAATGGGAGCGAAAAAGGTTCGATGAAATCAAGCGAGAGATAATTCGTGAGGATTATGGTCGAGACTATGCACGTCGCGACCTAAGCGAGCTCACACTGCGTGACGCAGTCTACGTTTCTGCATTGGCGCGCTATGCAACAAGCGAAGACCTGAAATTTGCAACGCCTTATGAAATGCACTCTCCTCCGCTCGCTCCGACCCACGGCCACGTGCGAAGCATTGTTCGCCATCTCTACCGCGAAGACCTGATCGGCGTGGACACTGAAAGTTCAATTGAGGCATTTGTATTCGACGACGAGCTCACCCGTGCGCCGGAGTATTATCCCGCCAAGGTTGATTGGCATTTTTTGCCAGCCATCGAAGAAGACCATAAACGTGCATTTCTCAATGAGCTCGCCGAACTCATTGACGCAAAATGGAAGCAAGAATGGCTGGATGACATCGCGGGCTTGTGGCGCGAAATTGTGAAGGAAGAAGCCCTCGAGTACTATTTTCACCTGTTGGAGCAGCGGGATTATCAGATAGATGCTATTGGAGAGAAAACACACACTGTATTCGATTTTCTAATAGAAAGATTTCCTCTTTCAAAAATCTACAATCTGACTTGGCAAGCAGTTCGCGACGTTACTGATTACAATGTCAAAGAGGGAATTCCACGATATCGTGGCAAGAATAACTTTGTGGGCGCAATCCAAAGAAAAGCAGAAAGGTTCATCGCTCAGGGATGGGACTTGCGAGACTCAAGACGGGATTTCAATTGTCCCCAATCAGTGATTAGCGCGGTGTTCTTCAACACATTCCTCAGACGCGGCGACGAAGGATTTACGAGCCTACCACCACAAGAATAGCACTCATCAATCCTCCACGGCCAGCAGGTACAACTGCCGCGCGGCGTCCAGCTGCTTCACCACGCCCTCATCCTCGTAGTGCCAGAAGGTCCAGCCGTTGCAGCTGGGGGCGCCTTGCAGATCTTTGCCGAGGCCGTGGATTGAACCGGTCTGCTTCCCACATTCGAGCGAGCCATCGGCCCGCACAGTCGCGACCCAGCGGCGTTTCTTGTCGAACACTTCGGTGCCGGGCTTGAGGAAGCCGGCCTCCACCAGCGCGCCGAACGCCACCTTCGGCGCGGCGCGCTTGCTTTGCATGATTTTGAGCGCGCTTTCGTCAAGCGGCAGTTCCTTGTCGATCCGCTTCTGCGCCACGCCGCGATAGAAATCCTCGCGCTCGCAGCCGATCCATTCGCGGCCCAGACGCTTGGCCACTGCGCCGGTGGTGCCGGTGCCGAAAAACGGATCGACCACCACGTCGCCTTTCTCGGTCGTCGCCAGCAGCACGCGATAGAGCAGTGCCTCCGGCTTTTGCGTCGGATGCGCTTTCTGGCCGTTTTCCTTCAGCCGTTCGCCGCCGTTGCAAATCGGGATGACCCAGTCGCTGCGCATCTGCAGCTCGTCATTAAGCGTTTTCATCGCGTTGTAATTGAACTGGTACTTCGCCTTCTCGCCCTGGCTCGCCCACAGCAGCGTCTCGTGCGCATTGGTGAAGCGGGTGCCGCGGAAATTGGGCATCGGGTTGGTCTTGCGCCAGACGATATCGTTGAGGATCCAGAAGCCGAGATCCTGCAGGATCGCGCCGACGCGGTAGATATTGTGATAGCTGCCGATCACCCACAGCGCGCCATCCGGCTTGAGAATGCGCTTGGCTTCGGTCAGCCAATTGCGTGTGAAATCGTCATAAATCTTGAAGCTGTCGAACTGGTCCCAGTCATTGGTGACCGCATCGACATGGCTGCCATCCGGGCGGTTGAGATCGCCGCCAAGCTGGAGATTATAGGGCGGATCGGCGAAGACGAGGTCGACGCTGGCGTCGGGCAGGCTGCGCATGGCCTCGATGCAATCGCCGGACAGGATCTGCCCCAGAGGCAACGCCTCTTTGGGCACCGCAACCGGCTTTGCCTTGCGCGCAGTGCGCTGTTTCGTGGTCTCCACGACCCCCATACCATCTTCCCCATTTGCAGACTTATCCACAGGGTGAGTCCATCGGGACTCCACGTCAAGCAGGGATTATCGATCAGCTATGGTTAACAGGCAGTAACCTTAGTCGGAACAAAAAGAGTCCCGCACAAGATGTTGAGTCTGCACCGTTTACCCAGACTCGATATGATGGGGTGTGACATTGAGGACTCGCGCCCGCAGCTTTTTCTAGACGAACTGCCCCGCCATGGTTGCGGTGAAGCCCAGCAGCAACACTGCGCCCAGGATCCGGCCGATCCGCTGCCCGCGAGCGAGCAGCGCCCAGATCAGGACCGCGGTGCCGATCACCAGCGGCAATTCCACATCCACCAGTTCGAACGGGATCGGGACCGGAGCGATCATCATGGTCGCCCCGCCGATCAGAAGAATGTTGTAGATGTTCGACCCCACGACATTGCCAATCGCCAGGCCCGGCTTGCCCCGGAACGCCGCCGCAGCCGATGCCGCCAGTTCCGGCAGCGAGGTGCCGATGGCAACGATGGTGAGGCCGATCACGGTCTCGCTCAGCCCTGCCAGCCTGGCAATGTCGATCGCGCCGCCGACCAGTGACTGGCCACCCAGCACCAGCGCCACCAATCCACCCGCAGTCAGGCCAATCGACAGCCCGAGATGCGGCATCGGAATGCCCTCTTCCTCGTGATCCGCGATTTGCGGGTGGCTATACCGCCAAGCGATATAGGCGAGCAGCAAGCCGAGCAGGCCGGCACCGATCCAGAACATGCCGAACTGGAAGAATGCAATCAGCCACAGCAGAACAGATACGCCCAGTGCGATCGCGGCATCACGTTTGCCAATGCCGGTCACCACAATCGGCGCGATCAGCGCGGTCGCGCCCAGGATCAGCAGCGAGTTGGCGAGGTTGGACCCGGCAATATTGCCCCATGCGATCTCGGGCGAGCCCATCAGGGCGGCCTCTACGCTGGCGACCATTTCCGGCATCGAGGTGGCAAAGCCGACAATCACCAGCCCGGTCAGCAGGTTCGATATGCCCAGCTTGCGCGCGATGCCCACGGCACCGCGCACCAGCAGTTCACCGCCCAAGGCCAGCCCAAGCAGCCCCAGGACAATCGCAATGATCGCTTCAGTCATGCAGCGCGCTTGGCCGACAGCTTGAGGATTGTCACCCCGGCAATTGCTGAAATCAACGAGCCAGAGAGCACGCCCAGCTTGACCGCGGCAATCTGGTCAGGGTCCATGAAGGCAAGGTTGCCGATAAACAGGCTCATGGTGAAGCCGATCCCGGCGATCAGCGACAGGCCCCAGACCTGCGGCCAGTTGATCGATTCCGGCAATTGAGCAAAGCCGCTCTTCACCGCCACCCAGGCAAAGCCGAGGATACCGATCTGCTTGCCCACGATCAGGCCCAACGCAATGCCCAGCGGCAGCGGGGCCAGCAGGGCGGCAGGCTCGACACCGTCGAACGAAACGCCGGCATTTGCGAGTGCGAAAATCGGCACCACCAGGAAGGCGACCCAGCTATGCAGCGCATGTTCCATATGCTCGAGCACCTGGTTCCCTTTGCGATCCACCATCGGCACCGTCATCGCCAGCGCAACACCGGCCAGTGTCGCATGGACGCCGGATTTCAGGACGAAGAACCACAAGGCAATGCCCAGCACGACATAAGGAATGGAAGAACCGACCTTCGCCCGTCCGAAGGCGCTGAGGACCAGCAACACGATGGCTGCAGCACCCAGCATCGCGAGCTCGACGCCAGGCGTGTAGAAGATGGCGATGATGGCAATCGCAGCAATGTCGTCAATCACGGCAATCGCGAGCAGCAAGGCCTTGAGCGCAACCGGCACACGCTTGCCCAGCAGGGCGAGAATGCCCAGTGCAAACGCAATATCTGTCGCAGCCGGAATGGCCCAGCCGTCAATATTCTCCGGCGAACTCCAGTTGATGGCGACAAAGACCAGAGCTGGCAGCACAATGCCACCTAGCGCAGCAATCAGCGGCAGGGAGGCCTGTTTCCAGCTCGACAACTGGCCGGTCAGCACTTCGCGCTTCACTTCCAGCCCGACGAGGAAGAAGAACAGCGCCATCAACCCGTCATTGATCCACAGCAAAGCCGGCTTCTCGATGCCCGAACCACCGACAGTCAGGGCGATCTCTGTCGCCAGCACGGCAAAATAGGCATCGGCTGCGCCACTATTGGCAAGCACGAGGGCCAGGACTGCGGCAACCATCAAGACGATGCCACCGGCGCTTTCCTGTCTCAGAAAGTCGCGCAGCGACTGGGCGGCAGTAGCCAGCATCGGATTCTCCGGAAATACGAAATGTGGAGGGTGCCCCTACCCGAAAAGGGTGCGGCGCGCGAGCCCGGGAGGGGATGGGAAGGGTTAGGCTTCGCGCGCCGCAGGTTCACCCGTTCAGGGAGGAACGGGGTTCGGGGTTCAAACGAGCGATCCGGTCTTTCAAGTTCAGCCGGATTCGCTTCAGGGTCTTCAGATCGTCCTGCTTGCCCAGCGCCTTGGTCGTATCGATCAACCGATCAAGGCGACGGTGACGCCGACGCAAACGATCAAGATGGTTGGACATAAAACTCTCCTCAGGTGGTCTGTTACCCCTGCAAAGCCGATCTGGCGGTTTGGTGCCGATAATCCCAATTGAAAGAATGCAAGCGTTTCGATAGATAGAATCTATCATGCCTACGATCCGTCAATTGGAATATCTCGTCGCGCTCGATGATCTTGGCCATTTTGGCCGGGCCGCTGCGCGCTGTCATGTCAGCCAGCCCACGCTGAGCCAGCAGCTCCGCCAGCTGGAACAGCGCCTTGGAGTCACCCTGGTCGAGCGGGGATCGCCCCCGGGGATGACCCCGACCGGGCGCGAAATTGCTGCACGGGCGCGGCGCGTGCTGACCGAAGTCAACGATATCCGCCAATTGGCGCAAAGCAGCCAGGGCGGCATGGCGGGCACGATCCGGTTCGGCATCACCCCGACGTTGGGGCCGTATCTGATGCCCACCGCCATCGTGCGTCTGCACCGCGAATTTCCCGACCTGAGGCTCTATATCCGCGAAGGCATTCCGGACCAGCAACTGGCCGATCTGGCCCGGGGCGAAATTGACATGATGCTGTGCCCCCTGCCCGTGACCGAGCCGGCCCTGCAGGTCGAGCCGCTATTTCGCGAGCCGATCCACCTGATTGCGGCGCCGGACCATGCCCTGTCGATCAAATCCAATCCGGCAGCCCGCGATTTCGCAGGCGAACCGTTTTTGAGCATCGATCCGGCCCACCATTTCCACCGTCAGGCCGAGGCCATTTGTGCCGATCTGGGTGCGCAATTGCTGCGCGACTACCAGGGCACCAGCCTCGACAGCCTGCGCCAGATGGCCGGATCAGGCCTGGGCCTGGCCTTGTTGCCCGAACTCTATCTGCGCGCAGAAACCGGCGGATCAGACATGGTCAAGAAATTGCAGGTGTCTGACTGGTCGGCATCGCGATCCATCGCGGCTGTGTGGCGCGAACGGACCGCCTTTGCCGATACGTATCGCCGTATCTCCGACCTGATTGCAGACGAAGCACGCACCATTCTGGAAATACCGGCAGGCTAGATCAGCGAAAGCTGGGCCACCGGGGCAAAGCTGCGGCGGTGCAGCGGTGTCGGCCCGTGCAGCCGCAAAGCCGCCATATGCTCGCGAGAGCCGTAACCCTTGTTGCGGTCCCAGCCATATTGCGGATGTTCCTTGGCCGCAGCCACCATCATCCGGTCACGCCATTCCTTGGCAACAATGCTGGCGGCCGAGATGCATGGTTCGATCCCGTCGCCACCGATGATCGGGCGGCCATCCCAGCGCCATTGGTCACAGCGGCCCTGCGGCGTGAGATTGCCATCGATCAGCACATGACGGGGATCGTGGCCCAGCACGGCCGCCAGTTGCGCAACCGCCTGCGTCATTGCCAGCATCGTCGCGCCCAATATATTGAGTGTATCGATCTGGTCGACATCGACTACGCCTACGCCCCAGCCGCAATGTTCCTGCACCATGATGTCGAGCGCACCGCGTTTCTTCGCCGACAGTTTCTTGGAATCGTCGAGCCCGCTTGCCAGTTCGTCGGGCAGAGGCTTGCACAGCACGACCGCCGCTGCCACCACAGGCCCTGCAAGCGGGCCGCGCCCGGCCTCGTCTACGCCAAAGATCAAATCATCCGGCGCAATGTCGGACCCGAATGACGGTTGAGGAGTTCCAGCAAGCATGACCCAGACCAACAGCAAATATATCGCCCTTCTATCCCTCCCGGCCATCGCGCTCGCAAGTTGCGGTTCGACCAATTCGGGGGATACCCAATCAGCGTCAGCCGATGTCAGCATCGCGACCGAGGCGATGGGCGAATTTGACCGCCCGTGGGCAATTGCCTTCGCACCCGGCACCAAGACGGTGTTCCTGACCGAAAAGGCGGGCACGATGAAATTCGTCGATACCGCCACCGGTCGCACCGGCACGGTCACCGGCGTTCCCGAAGTCGATTACGGCGGCCAGGGCGGCTTTGGCGATGTGGCCTTCCTGCCGTCCGAAGCGTCTGACACGCTTGACCGTCGAACGATCTATCTGAGCTGGGCCGAGGCCGGTGACGGCGATACGCGCGGCGCAGTTGTAGGGCGCGGCACGCTGATCTGCGAAGAAGCCGACGCTTGCCGTATCGAAGGCCTCGACGTGATTTGGCGCCAGGCCCCCAAGGTGACCGGGCGGGGCCACTATTCGCACAAGATCGCATTCTCTCCCGACGAGCAATATCTGTTCATCGCTAGCGGTGATCGCCAGAAGCTGGAGCCTGCCCAAGACAATTCGAACACGCTGGGCACTGTGGTGCGCCTCAACCTTGATGGCACCCCGGCAGCCGGCAATCCCTTCGCGGACCAGGCTGCACCAACCAACCAGATCTGGTCCTATGGCCATCGCAATGTCTTGGGCCTGCAATTCGCGCCCGACGGGAGCCTGTGGGATCTCGAGCATGGCCCTGCTGGCGGCGACGAGCTCAACCGTGTCGAAATGGGCGTGAATTATGGCTGGCCAACGGTTTCGGACGGTGACCATTACAATGGCGATCCCATTCCAGACCACAATACGCGGCCTGAATTCCGCACCGCCGCGATTGGGTGGACCCCGGTCATCGCGCCGGGCGACTTCATTTTCTACACTGGCGACACATTTGCCGGTTGGAAGGGTGACGTGCTGGCTGCGGGCCTGAGCAGCAACGCCATCATCCATGTCACGATCGATGGCGACAAGGCCACCGAGGTCGCGCGGCATGATTTTGGCGCACGCCTGCGTGACATTGCGCAGGGGCCGGACGGCAATGTCTGGGTGATCGAGGATGGTGAAGGCGGCAAGCTGATCAAGGTCAGCCCCGCCGCCTGACCTGTGGTCAGCCCTGATCGGGCAAGCTGGAACAGGGTGTGCCCAATCGAATGTATATCGACACGGGCCCCCTGCCCCACTAACCGCCGCGCCGGATGGCGACGATCATACCCCTCGATGCGGTTGACCCCGCTCTGATCGAGCAATTGCTCGATGCGGCCTTCGGTGAAGACCGTCGGGCGCGCACAGCCTATCGCATTCGCGAAAATTGCCACTGGCTGGAAGGGCTGAGCTTTGCCGTGCTGGACGACGAGGATTTCCTCGCCGGAACGATCCAATTGTGGCCAGTGGCGCTGGCGACCCCGGATGGGCGCGGCCACCCGCTGATCATGGTCGGTCCGGTGGCCGTCCTGCCCGATCTCCAGAACGAAGGTTACGGCAAAGCGTTGATGGGGGCGGCCCTGGGGGCGGTCGAGGCTATGGCTGGAGATGGGAACGCACCCTTGCCGCAGGTCATGATCGGCGATCCTGACTATTACGGGCGGTGGGGTTTCAATGCCGATCACACCGGCAACTGGCACTGCCCCGGCCCGTTCGAGCAGGATCGCCTGCTGCTGCGTTGCGAAAATCCCGGCATCCTGCCCGATGAGGGCATGCTGGGTCCGTGGGCGGGGTAGCGAGGCCGGATAACAGACTTCAGGACCCGTTGAGCCTGCCTGCGCATTCTGCCATGCGGTGGCGATGCCGTACCAACCTCCCCCCGAACTGGCCGGACTGACCTTGTCGCAAATCGCCGAGCAGGTGCAATTGCGCAAACTACCCCCGGTTGATCAGTGGGCCCCGGAAAAGAACGGCGACAGCCGCATGCGGATCGCGGCTGATGGCACCTGGTTCCACGATGGTGGCCGGATAACCCGCGATGCCATGGTCCGCGCATTCTCTGGCCTGCTGGTGCGTGACGATGCCGGCCAGCATCACTTGCTCTCGCCATTCGAAATGCTGTCGATCGAGGTCGAGGATGCCGCCTTCATTGCGACCGACATGGTCGAACGGGACGGCGCGCTGGCCTTCCGCCTCAATACCGATGAATTGCTGATTGCGGGACCCGATCATCCGCTGGTTGCGCGCGGCGATCCTGAAACGCCGGCGCTCTATCTGGGCGTCCGCAATGGCGTGGAAGCACGGCTCAACCGTAGCACCTATGAACAAGTGGTCGAACATGCCCTCGCCACCGGCGATGATTTCACAGTAGAGAGCAGCGGCCAGAGCTATTCGCTGATCCCCGCATGAGCCTGTTTTTTGACAGGCTCCAGCGCGTGTTTGATGATGGCCACGGCGAAGAATTGCCGGACCTGCTGACGGACGAGAAATTTCTCGACAGCGAAGCGCGTCCGGCAGCAGTCTTGATCCCGGTGACCGATCGCCCGCAGCCCGGCGTAATCCTGACCCAGCGCCCGCATGATCTGCGCAGCCATCCCGGCCAGGTCGCTTTCCCCGGCGGCAAGATCGACCCAGGTGAGAACCCCGTCGAGGCGGCACTGCGCGAGGCGCATGAAGAGCTGGCCATGCCGCCCCACCATGTGCGGGTGATCGGTGCGACCGACAATTATATCACCGGAACCGGCTTCGATGTGACCCCGGTTCTGGGTGTCGTCCCGCCCGACCTGCCGCTGGTGCCCAATCCCGGCGAAGTCGAGAGCTGGTTCGAAGTGCCTCTGGTCCAGCTGTTCGATCAATCGAATTACAAGGCCAATACCGTCTTCTGGCGCGGGGCCGAACGGACCTATTTCGAAATGCACTACGAAGGGTATCGCATCTGGGGCGTGACAGCGGCGATCATCGCCAATCTTGCGCGGCGGCTGGAGCTGACCGAACTGTTCGATTGAATTTGCCCGCGCATTGTGAAAAGCGCCGGTGTAAGGGCATGCCATGACACAGACACTTCCGACCTGCCTATGGACCCAGCGCGCCGATCTTGCGCAGCTTGTTGCAGCATTGGGCGCAGATAATGTTCGCTGGGTCGGCGGTGCCGTACGCGATACGCTGCTGGGTATGGACGTGAAAGACGTCGATGCGGCCACACCGCTGCTTCCGGAGGACGTCACGCAGCACCTGCAGGCCGCCTCCATCAAGGTCGTCCCGACCGGGATTGATCATGGGACCGTCACTGCTGTGCTGCCCGAGGGGCCGGTCGAGATCACCACCCTGAGGCACGATGTCTCGACCGATGGCCGCCGCGCCACCGTAGCTTTTGCCAGCGAGTGGCAAGATGACGCGGCGCGGCGCGATTTCACCATCAACGCGCTCTATGCCCATCCCCAGACGCTGGAAATCAGCGATTACTTCGGCGGTCTGGAGGACCTGTCAGCCCGCCGGGTTCGTTTCATAGGCGATGCCCGTGAACGGATCCGCGAGGACCATCTACGTATTCTGCGCTATTACCGTTTCCAGGCCCGCTTCGGGGCAGAACTTGATCCCGTCGCGGAGGAAGCCTGCGCTGACTTGGCCGGGACGCTCAAAGGCCTGAGCCGCGAACGCGTCGCGATGGAGCTGTTGGCAATTCTGGGTCTGCCCGATCCCGCCCCGACCATTGCGCGGATGAAAGACCAGGGCGTGCTGCCGGTGATCCTGCCCGAGGCTGGCAGACAGGAGGTCGCGCATCTGGCGGAGCTTGTCGCGCATGAGAAGGCATCCGGCATTGCCGGGGACGCGCTGCGGCGCCTTGGCGCCTTGCTTCCTGCGGTTCCCACTATCGCGGAAAGCGTCGCTGTGCGCTTGCGGCTGTCACGGGCGCAGCGCTCTCGCCTCGCCACCGCGGCCAACCGTTCTTCGCATGATAGCGAACAGCCCCAAGCGCTGGCCTATCGTGAGGGGCCGTTGCACGCGATCGACCGCTTGCTGCTGACAGGTGCATCGGTCGCGCCGCTGCATGGCTGGGTGGTGCCTGAATTGCCGCTCAAAGGCGGAGAGATTGTGGCCAGCGGAATTACCGCAGGCCCGCAGGTCGCGCGCATCCTGCAAGCTGTCGAGGCACGGTGGATCGACGAGGGTTTTCCGGGTCGCCTGAGGGTTCAGCAATTGCTCGCCGAAGAACTGCGTACGGCCAATTCCGCTTAAGGCGAGCTTCAGGCGCGATGAAATACCAAGCTGCCTGTTGTCATGGCGGACGAGGTTTAGTTATGGACGCGCCCGTCCGGTGCTCCGGACACCAGATCACCCGCACTCCTGGTGCATTGATCGCATCATATCCAGCTCCACCAACCGGGTCGCGCGCGCATAGCGTACGGGGAGAGGAGCGCTTGAAAACAAACGGAGTTATCACATGAAATTCATCAAGATCGCCGGCGCTGCCGCTGCTCTTGCCCTTGCCACATCTGCATCTGCTGCCGCCCCCGAAGTGGGTGCGACTGTCTTCGGTCCGGAAGGCAATGAAGTGGGCACAGTCACCGCCGCAGATGCCGCGACTGTCACCATCGATACCGGCAAGCACCAGGCTCCGGTTCCTGCCAATGTCCTCGCCGATGGCCCCGACGGTCCGGTAATCTCGGTCACCAAAGTCCAGCTGAACCAGATCATGGACCAGCAGAAGGCCGAAGCCGATGCCAAGCGCGATGCTGCGCTCGTGGCTGGCGCAATGGTCCATTCGGCAGACGATGCCATGTTGGGCAACGTCGCCTCGATTGACGGTGACGATGTCGTCGTGACCCTGACCGACGGTTCCGTGGCTCTCAAGCGCGAGCATTTTGCGCTGAACGCCAGCGGCACACTGGTTGCCCTGTTCACGGCTGAGCAAATCGCAGCGGCCGTAGCCAGCGCGACAGACGCTTCGTCGGCCGAATAAGGCCACTCCATCTGCATTGAAGAAGGGCCGGGCATCTCATCGATGTCCGGCCCTTTTCGATTCAGTGGATCAGGAAAACGTGTTGTTCCGCGGGAAACCTTGCGGGGGCAAACGGCCGGCACCGCCCCGCGCGACCTTCCACTGCCAGATCTCGTTCTCGGTGCGCGTCCGGTCTCCCTTGCCGCCCATCTGCCAGCTGAGGCCTTCCTCCAAAGTGAAGGTCTTGGCGTCAGACATACCGCCATCGCGATAGCGTTGCAGCTGCACCCCCTGCCCGCGCCCGAGCGTCGGCAATTCGTCTAGGTTGAACACCACCAGTTTGCGATTGTCACCTACCACCGCAACGTGATCGTGGCCCTCTTCGATCGGGCGCACCACGCTCAGCTTGGCGTCGCCCTTCAGATTCACCACCTGGCGACCCTTGCGCGTTTCGGCGAGCAATTCGGCCGTTTCTGCGGCGAAGCCCTTGCCCGTTGTTGCGCCCAGCAACAGACGCCCCTTGGGCTGGTGAACAATGACCTGCACGATGTTCGCTTCGGCATCGATATCCAGTGTGTTGCGGATCGGTTCGCCAAAGCCGCGCGCACCCGGCAGCTTGTCTGCGCCCAGCGTGAAGAACCGGCCATTGTCGGCCGCCAGCAGCAGCTTGTCGGTCGTCTGGGCATGGAATGTGAAGGCCGGGCCGTCGCCTTCCTTGAACTTGAAGTCCTGATCCAGGTCGACATGCCCCTTGGCACCGCGGATCCAGCCCTTTTGCGACAGGATCACCGTAACCGGCTCCTTCTCGATCATCGCATCCATGCTGAATTCGACTGCCGGCGCAGCTTCCGCAATTGTGGTGCGGCGCGCGCCCAGATCGGTGTCCGGCCCGTATTCCTTCTGCAGCGCCTTCAGGTCGCGCTTCAAGCGGGTACGCTGGCGGGCGGAAGAGCCCAGCAGCGTTGCCAGCTCTTCCTGCTCTTTCAGCAGGTCCGCTTTCTCGTCCCGCAGCTGCATTTCTTCCAGCTTGCGCAAGCTGCGCAGGCGCATGTTGAGGATTGCTTCGGCCTGCCGCTCGGTCAGCTCGAATTCGGCCATCATCACGGCCTTGGGCTCATCCTCGTAGCGGATGATCTCAATCACCCGGTCCAGATTGAGGAAAGCCGCGATATAGCCTTCGACCAGTTCCAGCCGCCGCGCGATCTGGTCGAGCCGGTGCTGCGTGCGGCGTTGCAGGATTTCAATCTGGCTCGCGGTCCAGTTCTGCAACAGCTCCTTCAACCCCATCACCATCGGCGTGCGGGTGGCGTCGAGCACGTTCAAATTGAGCCCGAAGCGGGTCTCCATATCGGTCAGCTTGTAGATCGATTCCTTGAGCAGTTCGGGATCAACATTGCGGCTGCGCGGGACCAGCACGATGCGGATCTGCTCGTCGCTTTCGTCGCGGACATCGTCGAGGATCGGCAGCTTCTTGTCGGCGATCGCCTGCGCGATCTGCTCGATCAACTTGCCCTTCTGCACCTGGTAGGGAATTTCGGAGATGACAAGCTGCCACTGCCCGCCGCCGAGCCGCTCGATCCCGGCATCCTTGTCCGCCTGCTTCTCCGCCTCCTCGGCATGGAAGCGGCCACGGATGCGGAAGCTCCCGCGCCCGGTCTCGTAAGCGTTGGAGATCACCTCCGGGCTATCGACGATCAGGCCGCCGGTCGGCAGGTCCGGCCCCTGGAACAGCTCCATCAGCCGCGCATGCTCGACATGCGGATTGTCTATCAGCTCCAGCGTCGCATCGATAATCTCGTGGACATTGTGGCTCGGGATATTGGTCGCCATGCCCACCGCAATCCCGCTCGCGCCATTGGCGAGCAGGTTGGGGAACAGGCCCGGCATCAGCTCGGGTTCTTCTTCCTCGCCATTATAGGTCGGGATGAAATCGACCGTGCCTTCGTCCAGCCCCGCCATCAGCGCCATCGCCGTGCGGGTCAGCCGCGCTTCGGTGTAACGATAGGCGGCGGCATTATCGCCATCGATATTGCCGAAATTCCCCTGCCCCTCGACCAGCGGATAGCGCAGCGCAAAATCCTGCGCGAGGCGGACCATGGCATCATAGGCGGCGGTATCGCCATGCGGGTGATATTTGCCGATCACCTCACCCACGACGCGGGCGCTTTTCTTGAACGTGTTGGTCGGGTCCAGCTTCAATTGCCGCATGGTCCACAGCAAGCGGCGATGGACCGGCTTCAACCCGTCGCGAAGATCGGGAAGCGAACGCGCGGTGATGGTCGAAAGCGCATAGACGAGATAGCGCTCTTCCAGCGCAGAATCGAACGGCGCATCGACGATGGCGTCGAAGGGATCGGGTTCAGTGATTTCGGTCGGGTCGGACATTGGCTGACCGTCTAGCAAGGTGGAGTGCAGCTAGGGAGAGGGGTTTCCACAGGATTGGTCTTTTGCGAAGTTGGTTTGGAGCCTGTTCCTCAACTTACCGGCGACCAAGTTTACTTGGCGCTATTTTTTCTGACGTTGACCTCAGGCAGCTCAATCAGACACGTCTTTGTAGCAATGCTGATAGCGGCCCACTGTCATTCGATGCCTACCGCCGCGACGCGGATTTCGAATGCTTGCGAGAAAGCCATCATCGACAACACAGCATCCATCCAAGTGCCTCGCGCGCGCGGAAAATCATCCGCGATATCACCGCCAAGGATCGCATCACGCGCCGATCGCCAAAGGACATAATCAGCCGAACCTTCTTCTAGGCTGCGTTCGATTAAATCGGCGGTCGCCTTTACATGCTTTGTGAAGGGCAACCGTTCGTTTTTGGCAGCGGCAGCGAAGATGGCGTCGAGCGACGCGCTTTCTATTCTTTCCGGATCAGAATGAGCGATCCCTTGACCACCCGCAGCCGTATAAGTGAAACGATTATGACCCGTCAGCAGGTCCGCGCTCGCAATGTTGCTGTTCGCGATGATCTCATTAGTGCCTGCTAGCGCGAAGAGGTCTCTGTTCGTCCAGAAGGCAGCACAAGCATAAACGACCGCAGCGCGACCCGCAGCGGCTGAGAAGACCTTCTCTAACAAACCTTGCTGCTTCTGGTCGATCGTATAGCGATAGTAAGCCTCGTTCCAACTCGCCCATTCTGTGGCGGTAGACCGCCGCATCCATTCAGGCCTTTTGTATTGCACGAACAGATTGAGATTAAATGGTGGCAGTCGCGCGTCGAGCGCACCGCCGAGATCACCAATCTCCGAAGCAGTCATGCCTAGAAAATGTGGCCACCTCCGTGATCGGGTAAAGGGAAAAAGGAAACGGAAGTGTGGGTCGGGAACAAAGAAGGCACCATCGAAACCGAGGATGCCTTCATCAGTCTGATCTGGTGAGAAGAGTACGTCGGTAATCCGCGCCATTTCGGCGAGGAAATAGGTTTCGAACGGCTTTTCTTTGAACTCAGCCCACATTGCTTATGCCCTAATTTTGGATCATAGTCAGAAAACTCAGCCCCAGCGAATACCTTGTATATCGCAGCTGAAAGCGGACAGCTCTAGTCGCCGGTCAACCCCACCACAGCAATCCGCTTCCCGTCAGGACTAACCGCAATCCGGTTCGCCGACACAATGCCAAAGTCGGCAAGGTCACCAATCACCTCCCAACCTTCACCACCTTCACGCCAGCGGTGCACCTTTCCGCCCTCGATCTGCAGGATCGCGCCGTCGGGGGTCCAGGTGTAGTTGGCGTTGCTGCCGACCAGCGGGGTCAGCGGGCGGATCGCCTTGGTCTGTGGGTCGAAGGCCTTGATCCACACCTGCTCGTTGGTCTGGCGGTGGACGAAGCTGATTTCGGCGCTGCCCGGGATCACATGCGGGGTCGCGGGGACGGCGTGGCCGCTGATGAAGTGATAGGCGGGTTCCTCTGCGCTGGTCAGCGCGACGTTGAAGCCATAGCGTGACCAGTACAGGATATCGCCGGTCGCATAATTGCGCGCGAAATAGCCGACCGGTTCGTCAACGCCGGCAGCCTCCAGCACCCATTTCGGCTCCCCCGGGTTGTCGCGATCGACTTGCCAGATTGACCGATTGCGCTCGAACACCATCGAGATTGTCTGGTTGTCGGGCGATGGCGTGGGGGAGAATTCGTTCTCGGGCGTAGCGGTGATCTGCTTATGCGTGCCACTGGCGATATCGTATTCCCAGATATCGGTCTGCGTCCCGTCATCGCGCGCATAGAGGAAGGTGGCGCTGTCTTTCGTGAAATAGGGCTGGTTGTCGTAACCCGCGCGTTGGGTCACGTTGCGGCCGTTCGACAGCGCATCGCCCCCGGCATCCGCATCATAGTCAAACAGGAATATCTCGGTTTCCGGGAAAGCGGGTGGCGGCGCATCCTCGGCGGCGTCCTGCGCCTGCACGCTGGCAGCCAGGACCAGGGCTCCGATCACGGGCAGGATTGTTCGACGTGTCAGCATGGTGTTCCCTCTCGCAATGCGCGTTGCAACAGGCATCGCGGCATGGCCCGTTCGGGTCAACCGTTACCCTCTCCACCGCCTACCGCATCAAGGCCTCGATCCGTCGTCGCCCCGGAACGATTCTCACCCTCGCGCATTGGAAGAGCAACAGCAAATCAAGGAGTTACTTTATGACGCAGCGCGTACTGATCCTCGCCACCGACGGGTTTGAACAGTCGGAACTGATGGACCCAAAGGCCAATCTGGAAGATGCCGGAATTGAAACCACCGTGGTCAGTCTGGAAGAGGGCAAGATCAAGGGATGGAAGGATGGCAATTGGGGCGACAGCGTGACTGTCGACAAGACCCTGGATGAAGTCGGGAGCTGTGCCGGATATGATGCCCTGCTGTTGCCGGGCGGGCAGATCAATCCGGACGTGTTGCGGATGAACGATCGCGCGATCGCTCTGGTGAAGGACTTCAATATGGCCGGGAAGCCGATCGCGGCCATTTGCCATGCACCATGGCTACTCGCCGAAGCGGACATCGTGAAGAACGAAACCGTCACCGCCTGGCCCTCCATTCGCACCGACCTGAAGAATGCAGGTGCGAACGTCGTGGATGTCGAGGTGGCGCAGTCGGGAAATCTGATTACCAGCCGAAATCCGGACGATATTCCCGCTTTTTCGGATGCGCTCATAAAAAGGGTCAAGGAGCGCGTCGAAGAACACGCCTGATACCCCCCAAAATTGTCGAACGAAAAAGGGCTCCGCTGCTGTCTGCAGCGGGGCCTTTTGCTGTTGCAGGCTTGCCATTTCCCGAAAGTGGCGCAATTATGGCGAAAATAAGGCGAGACAGCGAATTTAGCGAGGAGAGAGGCAATGATGCGCAAGAAAATGATAGCTCTGCTGGCGTCCGTCAGCCTTGTGGCGGCGTGTAGCCAGGGCGCGGAACAGACCAGCTACGAGGCCATCGAAGCGGATTCCGCCATGGCCGAGGCACCCGCTGTCGAGCGTGCCGTTGCAGTCGATATCGCAGAGGAGTCTGGAGAGGCTACCACCTCAAGCGTTCCCTCATCATCGATCCCGGTCAGTGCCCCACAAATCGCCTATGTGTACGATTATGGCTACCGCGTAGCACCGGACCAGATCTCCACCCTGGCCCAACGGCATGTCGATCTGTGCGAAAAGAAGGGGCCGCAGACCTGCCGGGTCATCTCGCTCCAGCAATCAGGCTCCGAAGGAAGCTATGCCTATGGCAAGCTGGAGCTGGCCGTGGCCGCCGGGGTTGCGCGTGATTTCGGCAAGGAACTCTCTGCGGCGGCAGAGAGCGTGGATGGCGAGCAGGTCAATGTCGCCATTTCCGGCGAGGACCTTTCGAAAAGGATCGTCGATACCGAAGCCCGGTTGCGCGCCCGCAGCCTGCTGCGCGACAGGTTGATGGAAGTTCTCCGTTCACGCCGTGGCACAGTGGCGGAGCTGGTCGAAGCAGAGCGCGGTGTCGCGCAAGTGAATGAAGAGATCGACCAGGCTCGCAGCTGGCTCACCGAAATGCGGGGCCGGGTCGCCTTCAGCCGGGTCAGTATCGATTACAATTCCAGCGCTCGCACCGGCGGCAGCTTTTCCCGCCCGATCGTCGAGGCGTTCCAGTCCATGGGATCGATCATGGGCGCGACAATCGGCTTCCTGATCTATCTGGTCGCAGGCGGCATACCCGTGATCCTGGCCCTGCTCGGCCTGCGCTGGCTGTGGCGGCGGAGCGGCATGACACTGTTCGGCCGCAAGAGCGGGCAAGCTGCTGGAGCCGAAGCCAAGCCGGCTGCTGAGGAAAGCTAGCGCGCGTCAGTCACCCGGCCGGCGCAGGGCGCTGACCTCTTCGCGCAATGCTCGCAGCTGCATCAGTATTTCCTCGCGCTCACCATGCGCCTCTTCGTCGGTCGCTTCGGCCATTGCGTTCACAATGACACCGATGAAGAGGTTGAGTACGATAAAGCTGGTGAGCAGAATGAACGGCACGAAGAACGCCCAGGCGTATGGGAATTCCTCCATCACCGGCCTGACGATCCCCATCGACCAGCTTTCCAGCGTCATGATCTGGAACAGCGAATAAAACGATGCGCCCAGCGAGCCGAACCATTCCGGGAAGGCGGCACCGAACAGCTTCGTCGCCATCACGGCGCTGATATAGAACAGCAGCAGAAGCATGATGATCACAGTGCCGATGCTGGGAATGGCGCTGAACAGGCCGACGATCACCTTGCGCATGCTCGGCACCACCGAAACGAGGCGCAATGCCCGCAAAATCCGCAACGCACGCAGGACGGAGAATTGCTCGCTAGCGGGGACCAGCGCCGCGCCGACAATCAGCAGGTCGAAGACATTCCAGCCATTGCGAAAGAAGCCGAGGCGATAGACCAGCAGTTTGAGCCCGATTTCGATCACGAAAATGGAAATCGCGATGGTATCGAGCAGGCCGAGCAACCAGCTATAATCCGCCATGACGGACGGCACGGTTTCGAGGCCGAGCACGATCGCATTGACCACGATTACGGCAGTGATGAAGGCTTCGAACCGCTTGGTTTCGATGAAGTGCTGGAGCTTGTCGCGCATTCCCGCCCCTTAAGCGACGCAGGCCCAGATGCAATGCCAAACGCGTCGCCTGCGCGCGCCCTCAGGCGCCGCGCATATCGTGACTGTCGGCGGGGATATTCACGTGCAGACCGTCCATCTCCGCCGTCAGGTCGATCTGGCATGACAAACGGCTGGTGGCGGTGACACCGTAGGCGAGGTCGAGCATGTCGTCCTCGTCCTCGCTTGCCTCGGGCAATTGCGCGAACCATTCCTTCGCCACGATCACGTGGCACGTGGAACAGGCCATCTGGCCTTCACAGGTACCCTCCAGCGGCAATCCGGCTGCCTGCGCCAGCGACAGCAGATTGTCGCCCTCTTTCGCCTCGACCACGGTGGTTTCGCCCCGTGTGGTTTCGAACATCACTTTCACGCTTGCGCCTCCGCGGCCGCATTGATCTGGCGAGCGGCCTGTTCGATCTGTTCCAGTGTTGTGTAGCGGCCAAAACCCAACCGGATAGAGCTCTTTGCCTCCGCATCGGATAGTCCGAGCGCACGCAGAACATGGCTGGGCCGACCTGAGCCACTGGCGCAGGCAGAGCCAGCGGAAAACATGATGTCACGGCAATCGCTCATCAACCGGGCAACATCGAGGCCATCCTTACGGATGTTGAGATTGCCGTGATAGCGGGCATCGGCGCTGCCGTTGAGCGTCCAGCCGTGAAACAGATCGCGGGCGTAGTGCCACAACTGCGCTACATGGTCGGCATCCTGCGCCATTTGCTCGCGGGCCAAGTCGGCTGCCGCGCCCATGCCTGCAATCAAGGCGGGGCTGAGCGTGCCCGAACGAAGGCCATGCTCCTGACCGCCACCGGTCTGCACTTCGTGCAGCTCAATCCCGTCACGCACCCACAGCGCGCCTACGCCTTTGGGCCCGTGAAACTTGTGCGCGCTGATCGCGATCATATCCGCGCCGGTGACTTCGGCCTTGCCATAGGCCTGCACGGCATCGCACAGGAACAGTGCATTCGCAGCCTTGGCCTTGCGATGCCATTCGAGGGTGGGCTGAATCACGCCAATCTCGTTATTGACCTGCATCACACCAACCAGCCGCGTATCGGCGGGCAAATCCTGCGCCGGATTGCACAGGCCATCCTTGCCGACCTCCAACACATGGGCTGTGCCTGCGTCCTTTGCCGTATCACCGACCGCGGAATGCTCGATCGCGGACACCGCGACACTGCCACCCGAGCCGCTACCGCGAATGGCGAGATTGAGCGCTTCGGTTGCCCCGCTGGTGAAGATCACCTTGCCGCCCGCCGGGAACAGGGCCGCCACCCGGTCGCGCGCAAGTTCGATTGCGGCGGCCGCTTGCCGCCCCATGCGATGCGGCGAATGCGGATTGCCAAACCCGGTGCCGTCCGGCCCGTCGAGCCAGCGCATCATCGCATCGCGCGCCTCCGGCGCCAGCGGGGTCGTGGCCTGATAATCGAGATAGATCACGTCAGACCTACCCACGCTTCAGAAAAGCGTTCCAGATCCTGCTGCGTCGTGTTCCATCCAATACTGACCCGAATGGTGCGCTTCGCCGTCTTGTCATCGATTCCGAACGCATCGAGAACCCGGCTTTTCTTGAGCGTCCCGGACGAACACGCACTGCCTGCCGAAACCGCAATACCCATCGCGTCGAGCTTGATAAGCAGGGCTTGCGCGCTGATCGTCGGGTGCGCCACCGCGCCAATATAGTCCACCTGCCCGGCAAAGCTGAGTCGTGCATCACCAAGGCTGGCAAAGAACGCCTCGCGTTGTTCCGCCGTGGTCAACCACCCCCCCGCGTCCAGAGCCGCTGCGAAACCCATCGCTCCGGGCAGATTCTCGGTCCCGCGCCGATAGCCGCGCTCATGCCCGCCGGTCGGGTTCAGCAGCGCATAATCGCGCACCAACAACGCGCCGATGCCGATCGGGCCACCCAACTTGTGGGCTGAAACGATGGCCATGTCGGTGCTGGGCAGCTCCAGCTTGCCCGCACTCTGGGAGCAATCGGACAGCATCAGACAGCCGTGGAAATTGCCCAGGACACGGTGCATTCCGCTGACGTTGAAACACGCGCCCGTCTCCGAATTGACATGCTGTTGACACAGCAATGTCGTCGGCCTGCCATCATTCGGCGAAGTGCCGGTAACGGCCAGCGCTTCGTAAATCTCGCCGCGGCTAACCCGGCCATTTTCGCCGACCGGCATCACCGAATCGAAGCTGCCCTCGCCATCCAGGAACACAGCGTCATGCTCAACCGCGCTCACTGCCCTGCGATCGACCTTGGCATGAGCGATGGCGAGTGCTGCTGCCTCGCTCGCTCCGCTGGTGAAGATCACTTCCCCGTCCCAGCCCAGAGACTTCTTCACCCGGTCGCGCGCATCTTCCAGTGCATTCTTGGCCTTGCGCCCCTCGGCATGCGGACTGCTGGGATTGGCCCAGATTGCAAATCCTTCCTCCATCGCTGCTCTCGCTTCGGGGCGCAGCGGCGTGGTGGCGGCATGGTCGAGATAGATGCGGTCGGGAATGGAGGTTTCTGCCGATGGTTAGCGCAATTGCGATTTTCTCAATCGTGCCTATATAGCGCGCAATAACAGCGCGTCACCCGCGCCCATGCGAACAGTTCAGGTATTCATCCATGCCCACCGTGATTTTTCCCGGCCCCGAAGGCCGCCTCGAAGGTCGTTTCTCTCCGCCACCGCGTCCTCGCGCGCCAGTGGCCATGGTCCTGCACCCGCATCCACAGGGCGGCGGCACGATGAATGAACAGATCACGCAGAAGCTCTACAAGACTTTCGTGGATCGCGGCTTCGCCACCTTGCGGTTCAATTTCCGCGGCGTAGGTCGCAGCCAGGGCAGCTTCGACAATGGCATCGGAGAATTGTCCGATGCTGCCGCTGCGCTCGATTGGGTCCAGTCGATCCATGAAGAAGCGCAGGTGACCTGGGTGGCAGGCGTTAGCTTCGGAGCTTTGATCGGCATGCAATTGCTGATGCGTCGCCCCGAGATTCGCGGCTGGCTCTCCATCGGTGCACCGGCCAGCATGTATGATTTCTCGTTTCTCGCCCCCTGCCCTGCCAGCGGCATCTTCATCCACGGGGCGCAGGATACGGTTGTGCAGCCAAGTTCGGTCGGCAAACTGGTCGAAAAATTGCGCACACAAAAGCACATCACCGTGCACCACGAGGAAATCCCGCGCGCCAACCACTTCTTCGAGAACGAGCAGAAGGAGTTGATGGCCTCGGTCGACAATTACCTCGATTTCCGTCTCGATCCTGCCTGTCCGATTACCTGAGAGGCAGGCTCGCCAAGTGCTGGCGAGCGCCAGACGACCTTAATTATCCCGTTCTATCAGAGGCTTGCCTCTCGCCTTCTGACCTATACTGGCGATGAGTTCCATTTCGCCACGCGATACTCCTTGCCTCCCATATGTTATGTTGTAACATTCTACTTGGGTCGCGTGGCCTGATCTATTCCTTCAGGCCGCGCGTGAAGAAGGAGAGGAACATGGCTTTCACAGACAGCAATAACACATCTGCGCGCGCGCCAGCCGTGATTGGCGTTGCCGCTATCCATGCGGTTTTGGGACTCGCGCTTGTCACCGGTCTGGCAGGCGGTGTGTACGAGAAAATCGTCGAAGAGCGCATCATCGGCCACAATTTCAAAAAGCCCCCGCCTCCCAAACCTCCAGAGCCAAAACCGGTGAACGATCCGCAGGCTTCCACTGCGCCCAAAGTATTCACCCCCGCACCGCCCTTCCAGCTCGATCCGCAACCGCCGGTTGTCGACACCACCGATGTCATGCCGGACCCGATGCCACTGCCGATGCCTAATGCGGGCCCCATCCCGTCGCCGTCTCCCGGACTTGGCACAGGTCCGGCCCCCGCTGCGGTGTTCGATCCGGTCGCGCCCAAACCGCGCAATGATCCAGGCCGCTGGATTACCGACAGCGATTATCGCAGCAGCTGGATCAACCGCGAATGGGCCGGCACCGCAGGGTTCCGGCTGAGCATCGGGGCCAATGGCCGCGTACAAGAGTGCACTGTGGTGGACTCCACCGGCCATCCTGCGCTGGATGCAGCCACCTGCAAACTTGTCCGTCGCCGCGCCCGTTTCGAGGCGGCTCTGAATGACAAGGGCGAGAAAGTGCCGGGCACCTTTTCCAGCGCTGTCCGCTGGCAAATCCCCGAGTAGGGACGCTATTCGGTAGCGTTCTCGAGACGGTCCACCGGCGCCTCACCCCCGGCGTCGGGGATCGTCCAGATCAGCACATTGCCAATCGCGATGATGGCCAGCACCACCATCAAGGCTGCCTGTTTGCGCACACCGCGCCGCCACAGGACAAAGGCCCCGGCGAGCAGGGCAAAGGCTGCGAACATCATGAAAGACAGGACAATATCGAGCATCGTGGTGCCGCTCTAGCAGCGGCAATTTGACTTGCCCACTCCTGCGCGCCACACCTGCGCGCCATGACTGAAACACGCTTCAATGTCACCCGTCGCCAGACCCTCGCCGGGCTTGGCGCGACCACCGCGCTCGCCCTTACTGGGTGCTCGACCTATTCCGGCGATCCGGACATTGCTCCGGTCTCGGTAACGCCTGACGAATGGCTGGAGCAGGTCGGATACAATCTGTTGGGCCATGAGCCGGAAAGAGCGACCAGCCTCGGCGTCGACACCGGGCAATACGCCAATCTGCGCAGCACGTTGGAAGACCAGTCGCCCTCCGGGCAGGATGCCTTTGCAGCGACCCTGCGGCGCGATCTGGAAATGACCAAATCCTATCCCCGCAACTTGCTGAATGACGAACAGCGCACCAGTTTCGAAGTTCTCGAAAGCGGTTACCAGCTTGCGCTGGACGGGTTTGCCCTTCCCTATGGTGATACACCTGTCGGCAGCTGGCGCACCGCGCCCTATGTCGTCATCCAGAATGTCGGGTCCTATCTCGGCGTGCCGCGTTTCATGCAGCTCGATCATCCGATTCGCTCGGAAGACGATGCTGACGCTTTCCTAGCCCGGATCGAACAATTCCCGTCGGTTCTCGATGGCGAATTGGCGCGCATGCAAGAGGCCCGTGCGTTGGGCGTAATCCCGCCCGATTTCCTGATCGACAAGGCCATACCGCAACTGGAACTGACCATCGCTAGCGCCCAGAAGGGCGAGTTGTTCTCCTCCGCACTGAGCGAAAGGTCCGGGGCAGCCGGCCTAAAGCGTCCGCCGATCGAGGGAACATTGGAAGTGGAAGGCGGGCCGGTTGTCGCTGCGCTGCAACGCCAGCTCGATGAACTCAAGTCACAGCGCGCAGAGGCGACCGGCGCACCGGGCATGCGCGAGCGACCTTATGGCGAGGAATGGTACCAATGGGCGTTGCGATCCAGCACGACCACCACCCTGACGCCGGACGAGATCCACCGTCAGGGTCTGGAAGAACTCGACGCGTTGCACGCCCAGATGGACCCGATCCTGCGCGAGATCGGCTATACCAGCGGTTCTGTGGGCGAACGGATGCAGGGCCTCAGTGCCGATCCGCGCTACAAATTTGCAGAGGGCGACGAAGGGCGCGCCGAAATCTTCGCCTTCATCGAAGACCGCATCAGCTGGATCAAGGGCCAGATGCCGCGCGCGTTCAACACGCTGGTCGATCCCAATCTCGAAGTGGTCCGCATTCCCATTGCCGAGGAGGCTGGCGCGCCCGGCGCCTATGGCGGTGCCGGCAGCAAGGACGGCACGATACCGGGCCGATTCCTGATCAATCTGCGCACCACCGACCTGCACCGCAAATATGACCTCGCCGACCTTACTTTCCACGAGGCGATTCCGGGCCATGTGTGGGAAGGCGAATACTCCAACCGCCTGCCGCTGATCCGCTCGATCCTCGCCTTCAATCCGTTTTCGGAAGGTTGGGCACTCTACGGCGAGCAATTGGCAGACGAGCTGGGCGCCTATGATGAATTCAAGGTTGGCCGGCTAGGCTACCTGCAATCGCTCGCCTTCCGGGCCTGCCGCATGGTGGTCGACACTGGGCTTCACTCCAAGGGCTGGAGCCGCCAGCGCGCGGTCAATTTCTTCGTCGAGCGCAACGGTTCGAAGGAACAGGAAGTCGCCAGCGAAGTCGATCGCTATTGCAGCTGGCCGGGCCAAGCCACCGGCTACAAGCTGGGCCACAGCCGCATCACCGACCTGCGCCAGAAAGCCGCGACCGCGCTGGGCGATGCCTACGACATGAAGGCCTTCAATGATGCGGTCATCCTGGGCGGCAATGTACCGATGGACGTGCTGGCCAAGAATGTGGACCGGTATATTCGCGGAGCAGGAGCCTAGCGGGCTTGCAAATCCATTTGACGCTGGCGCCGCAAGGGCGCAGCATCGGGACGAGAACAAACGGGTAGCATTGGAGAACTGAACTACAGGGGCTTAGGAAATGTCGAGATTCGCTTGGTTGACGGCCGCCTGCCTGCTCATTGCTGCATGCGACACGCAAACCGACCCTTCGACTGACGAAAGCACTCCGTTCCAACTCACCGGCGACGCCGCAGCCGCCCCGCGTTTCGCCAAAATACCTCCTGCACCCGAACCCGTTTCCATCCCGACCGAGATCGACCCAGCTCTTGAACAGGAGTTGCTGGACGACATTGCGCGCGTCGGTCTCGTGCAGGAAGTGTTGCGCGGCAAGGAACGTGATGGCGAGGTCCGGCAGGCAAAGATTTCCCTCGACCACGAAGAGGCGGTATTCCAGTTGGAACAGGCCAGGTCCTTGCTTGCCACATTGTCGGACGAGTCGATCCCGACCTACGCGCTACTTCATCGCACCGATGCCAACGGGTATTTGAAAGCGTGGCTGATCAGTCCGGATGGCGGGGTCCTGACAGGCGTCTCGACGCGCAAATACAAAGGGCTCGGCCCGATGTCGTCGGGCCTCGGGGTTCGCAGGCTCGCGATCAGTCGCAGCCGCGCGAAACGGGGTGAGCCTCTACCCAGCGAGGCCGAAATCGAGGCAGCCCGCGCAGCGGACCGCACACCCCAAGCCATCGAACAACGCCGCGCGACGCTCTCGGAAACAGCCAAACTGCTCCTGCCCGGACCTATTCGCGATGCCTTGGGGACCCGTAGCGGGAGATTGCTAGTGGTGCCCGCGCTCGACACCGGCACAGCCCCGTTCGCTGCCCTCCCCCTGGCCAACGGCTATGCCGCCGAAAACTGGTCGTTTGTGGTGCTCCCGGATTTCGCCAGCATGGCAGAAGAAGAACCGACTTTCGATTTTGGCCGCGTCGACGTGAACAAGGCTGTGATCGTGGGCGATCCCGATCTCACCGACGACCGCGCCTGGCGCTGGAGCCCGCTGCCCGGCGCGCGAGCCGAAGCGCAGGCTGTTGCCGCGATGCTCGACACCCCCGGCAACAGCGTGTTGCTGGGCAGCGATGCCACCCAGAGACGGCTGATCAATGCGATCCAGGCCCGCGAAGATACCGGCATGGTCTATATCGCGTCGCATGCGGTATCCCACCCGACCAATCCGCTCACACGCGGGTATGTTGCCATGTCAGGCGGTCATTTCCATGCTGGCGACATTCGCACCGCACGTTTCAATGGCTGGCGCCAGAACAACCCGCTGGTCGTTCTCAGCGCTTGCCAGACGGCGCTGGGCCGTTTCCTTCAAGGGGGAAGCTTCGGCATCGCACGCACCTGGACCACGGCCGGGGCGGGCCAGGTCGTCGGCAGCCTGTGGAATGTCAGCGATTCAGCAACGCGCGTGCTGATGACCAATTTCGTCACCCACTTAAAGGCAGGCTACGCACCGGAATTCGCAATGCAGCGGGCACAGTTGGAAACGCTCCATCATCGCGATGCGGATGGACAGCAACCCTATCTGAGGGACCCCAAATTGTGGGCCAGTTTCACCGTGTTCGGCCGCCCGAGCGAAGCTGTCAGGCGGCCATCCCAGGAAATTTGATCAGCGCCGGGCAAGGCCGCCGATAATCGAGCCAAGAATGCCGCCGAGCGGGCTCCCGCCGCCAGAACCGGAGCTCTGCCCGCCACGCTGGGCCATATAGCCGGCAACCGCCATCGCCAGCAGCGGCAGCATCTTCTTGAGCATGCCTTCGTCCAGGCCGGTGATCCCGGCAACTTCGCCAGCCACAGAACGGCTGACGTCCTTGCTGCCGAAAATGCTGCCAAGAATATCGTTGCCCTGCTGGGCCGGGGTCGGCTTGGGCGCGAGGACCGATTCCAGCAGGCCGCCACCGCCGCCTCCCAGGATCGCCCCGGCCAGTCCGCCCAGGCCTCCGAGCGGATCGCCGCCTCCTCCGCCGGTCGCGCTGCGACCCATCCCGGCCACAATTGCAGGCAACAGAGCTCCAGCCGCCGTCCGCGCGGTACCTTCGTCAACGCCCAATTCCTGCGCAATACTTCCGATCGCACCGGTTTCGTTCAAGATCTGTCCAAGATTCATTTGCTATTCCCTCTCATATGGCCGTTTCAGGCCTTGCGATCTGTCATATGCATGGCACTACAGAGGCGTCAGGTCAAAGGACTCGCGCCAATCATCACTGCGGCCGGAATGGCCGTGAACAGGAGGGACTCATGGGTATTTTTTCGAGCATCAAGAACGCAATCTTCGGCGGAGACGAGGAAGAGGCAAAGGCAGCCGAGGCACCAGCAGCAACCGCCGCGCCGGGTACTCCAGCTCCTAAGCCGGCAGTCGTCAGCAATGTTGACGTCGTGGCGAAACTGTCTGCCATGCCGGGCGCAGAAAATCTCAACTGGCAAAGTTCGATCGTCGATCTGTTCAAAGTCCTCGGCCTCGATCCGACCTATGCCAACCGCAAGGAACTGGCGGAGGAAATGGGCCGGACCGATTATGAGGGCACGGCGGAAGACAACATCTGGCTGCACAAGGTCACGATGCAGCAAATCGCCCTGAATGGCGGCACCGTTCCGTCGAGCATGACGGACTAAGTCCCATCGGCTTTGGTTTGCGAAAGGGCGGCTTCGGCCGCCCTTTTTTGTGCGTGGCATTTCGCTTCGACGTTTCGCGCGATTGTCTGACCCATCGACTGAGTGACCCGGAACAGACTAGCGGCCCCGACGTAGATTAGCGGGATCCACTTTCAGGGCGCAATTCATGGAAAATTTTGGCGACGAACTCGAAACGATGAAGCGCGTTCCGCTGTCGGAGGACCATGTCGCCGCGATC
This sequence comes from Parerythrobacter jejuensis, assembly GCF_039536765.1. Classification (NCBI taxonomy): domain Bacteria; kingdom Pseudomonadati; phylum Pseudomonadota; class Alphaproteobacteria; order Sphingomonadales; family Erythrobacteraceae; genus Parerythrobacter; species Parerythrobacter jejuensis. Next base: position 2,739,059 of record NZ_BAAAZF010000001.1, on the reverse strand, counting down.
CGCGCGATCGGAAACGAGTGCACGTATCAATCAGGCGATATTGTCGCCGAGGTCGGCGATCCGATGGATACATTCGTATACTGCGTGGACGGCGAAATCGAAGTGCTCGATCCCTACACGCGTGAGCGTCTGCTGGATGCCTCTGTCGGGCCGACCCAGTTTGTAGGGGAGATCGGTTTCCTCAATCGGGGCAGTTGGTTCCTGCCTATGCGTGCGGCCAAACCGACCAAAACGATCGAAGCTCCGCGCGAAGACATGCTGGCGTTGATGAGCCGCGTGCCCGAATTGTCCGATCACATCATCAGCGTGTTTGCCGCCCGTCGGCGCAAGCAGTTCGAGCTGAAGAACAGTTCCATAAAGCTGATCGGTGCCGACCGTGATCCCGCCGTGCAGCAGGTGGAACGGTTCCTGTCGCGCAATCGCATCCCGTTCCAAAGCTACGACATGGATGGGTCGGACGACGAGACCCTGGAGGTCTGCAATCTCACCGATCACCAACCTTCGGTCATCATGGATCGCGACGAACTGATCGAGGATCCAACCCCGCGCAAGGTTGCGCAGCGGATGAACCTCGACCTCGACATTTGCAGCCAGCGGGTGTTTGACGTGCTGATCGTGGGCGGTGGCCCGGCCGGCGTGGCCGGAGCAGTCTATTGCGGCGCGGAAGGGCTCGAAGCCCTGGTGGTCGAAGACACCGCAATCGGCGGCCAGGCCGGTACGTCCAGCCGGATCGAGAATTATATGGGATTTCCCACCGGCATCAGCGGCACGGACCTGGTCTATCGCGGGCAAATCCAGGCCCTGAAATTCGGGACCCGCTTTGCAATGCCACGGCGGGTGGAGAAACTCGCGAAACGCGAAGACGGGCTGTTCTGCGCGACTCTGGATGATGGCGACGAGGTTTGCGCGCGTGCCGTGCTGGTCAGCACCGGCGTCCAGTATCGCCGCCTGCCATTAGACAGGCTGGAAGAACTGGAAGGCGCAGGCGTGTTCTATGCCGCGACCGACATGGAAGCCCGCTTTTGCCGGAACACCGAAGCGGTTGTGGTCGGCGGCGGAAACTCCGCCGGGCAAGCGGCCATGTATCTCAGCCGGACGGCCAGGCATGTGCATGTGCTGGTCCGCGGCGATTCGCTTGCTGCATCCATGTCGAGTTATCTGACAGAAAGACTGGAAGCCGATTCGCGGATCACGATCCAATACGGGACCCAGATTGGTGCATTGCACGGCGAAGACCACCTCGAAGGAGTAACGTTCCAGACTGCCGACGGGGATCGTCGCGTCGATACACGCGCCTTGTTCATCATGATCGGTGCTGCGCCGAATACCGGATGGCTGACAGGCCTTGCCGAAACCGATGACAGAGGATTTGTCAAAACCGGCGACACTGTCGGCCGGCCCTCCCCTTTCGAAACATCATGCGACGGGATTTATGCCGTCGGTGATGTCCGCCACGGATCGGTCAAACGGGTTGCCAGCGCTGTCGGCGAAGGCTCCGTCGTCGTGTCAGAAATATGGGGCTATATCGACCGGCAGAAGAGCGGCGACGGCGCATAGCCTGCCGCCCTTCCCCGGTTCGAGAACTTATTTCTTGCCGAACAGGCCCTTGGCCATACCCACCACATCATTGAGCGGATTGCCGTCGCCATCGCGGTCCAGCATGTCCAGAATACCGGCCGCCTTGGGGTTATCCTTCAGCGCGTCGGCATATTGGCCCAGCGAACCCTCGCCGCCGATCTGATCGACGATCTGACCCAGCACGCCGGTGTCGAGACCGGTCTTCGCCGCGGCCCCCTCTACTGTATCGCCCGGCTCGCCATGCGACTGGCCCAAGGCTGCAATCGCCTTCTCCGCCACATCAGGATTGATGCCGAGCTTTTCCGCCATGTTGGCGACATCGGCATGCTCGCTGGCCTGCCCCAGAATTCCGTCAAAAAGTCCCATGATCGTGCTTCCCTTTCGTTCGAGTCGCCGCAACGATACGCGCAAGGCGGGCGAGCACCAAGAAAAAGGCCCCGCCCGCGTATGTCGCGGTGCGGGGCCCTCCTCTCCAACTTGTAGCGGCGAGGCTTAGGCGGCCTGCGTCTCCGCATTCGGGGCAGCCTGGCGAACGCCTTCGTCGACATGCGCTGCAAACGGTTCGAAATTGTCAACGAACAGCTGCACCAGCTTATGCGCCGTGGCGTCATATTCGTCCTTGTCGGCCCAGGTTGCACGCGGATCAAGGATCGTCTGGTCAATCCCTGCCTCGGCCAAGGCTGGTACGGAAACGGGCACGTCAAAGCCGAAATTGGGATCCTTGCGGAATTCCACATCGTCCATCTTGCCATCGAGAGCCGCGTTCAGCAGCGCGCGGGTGGCCTTGATCGGCATGCGGCTGCCAACGCCGTATTTGCCACCGGTCCAGCCAGTATTGAGCAACCAGCACTGCACACCGCCCTTGGCGATGCGCTCTTTCAGAAGATTGCCGTAAACGCTCGGGTGGCGCGGCATGAACGGGGCACCGAAACAGGTGCTGAACGTCGCTTCCGGCTCTGTCACCCCGATCTCGGTTCCAGCGACCTTGGCGGTGTAGCCCGACAGGAAGTGATACATCGCCTGGTCCGGCGTCAACCGCGCAATCGGAGGCAAGACACCAAACGCATCGGCGGTCAGCATCACGACATTGGTCGGTACCGGCCCCAGATTATGCTCGCTGGTGTTGGGAATATACTCAATCGGATAGGCACCGCGGGTGTTTTCGGCGAGCGTGTTGTCGTCAAAATCCAGTTCGCGGGTCTGTTCGTCCATCACGACATTTTCCAGCACCGTGCCGAACATGCGCGTGGTGGCGTAGATCTCAGGCTCGGCCTCTTCGCTGAGACGGATCATCTTGGCATAACAGCCGCCTTCGAAGTTGAAGACTGCTGTATCGGACCAGCCATGCTCGTCATCGCCGATCAGCGTGCGGCTGGCATCAGCAGATAGCGTCGTCTTGCCAGTGCCGGACAGGCCGAAGAACACAGCCGTCTGTCCATCAGCGCTAATGTTGGCCGAACAGTGCATCGGCATCACGCCCTTGGTCGGCAGCAGGTAATTGAGGATGCCGAACACGCTCTTCTTCATCTCGCCGGCATATTTGGTGCCGCCGATCAGGATCAGCTTTTCGGTCAGGTTCACGGCCACCACCGTTTCGCTGCGCGTTCCATGGCGCTCTGGATCGGCGCGGAAGCTGGGCAGGTCGATAATGGTATATTCCGGCGCGAAGCCTTGCAGTTCGTCCGTGGTCGGGCGGCACAGCAGCGTCCGGATGAAAAGATTGTGCCACGCAAATTCGTTGATCACGCGCACATTCACGCGGTGCTCTGGTTGGGAACCGCCAAACAGGTCAGCAACGTAGAGCGTTTCCTTCTCGCCCACGGCTTTCAGGAAGTCTTCCTTCAGCGCGGCGAAATGCTCCGGTGTAATGGAGGCGTTATTATCCCACCAAACATTGCTCTCGGTCTCAGCATCGCGGACAATAAACTTGTCCTTCGCGCTACGGCCCGTGTGTTTGCCGGTTTCAACCACCAGCGAACCGTATTTGGAAAGCTTGCCTTCGCCATTGTCGACGGCATGTTCCACCAATTGCGGTGTGCCAAGATTGGCATGGATAGTCGCCGAGGTCGAAATCCCTTGATCGGCAAGCGAAGTGGAAAGCGGAGCAGACACGCTTGAGTCTCCTGAAAATCTGGTAAGCCGGGGCCCGGCACATGCGCAGAACACTAGCCGATGCATAGGTATGCACCGTACGCAGCGCCGCGAATAGAGGCACGAACCGATTCCGTCAAATCCCGCGCGTGAGGGTCTTGCCCGTAAGCTATTCCAGCATACCACGACGTTGTTTCGCCTGCCGCGAAAGGTTAGGGTGTGGCAACGCACAACCAACATCGTATGGTCAGGGAATGGTGGAACAAGACGTTACCGTAGCAGAGGTGAAGGCGAAGCGGCGGGTTGTCGCTTTGGTCGACGATGATCGCAATATCCTGACCACTGTTTCCATCGCCTTGCAGGAAGAAGGTTACGACACGCGCGTCTATTCCGAAGGCGAAAGCGCATTGAAGGCCTTGCTGGAGAATCCACCGGATCTGGCTGTGTTTGACATCAAGATGCCGCGTATGGACGGGATGGAATTGCTGCGCAGGTTGCGCGAACACTCTCCCCTCCCCGTCATTTTCCTGACGAGCAAGGATGACGAGCGCGACGAAGAAGCCGGCCTGGAAATGGGGGCCGACGATTACATCGCCAAACCGTTCAGCTTGCGCCTGCTGGTGGCCCGCATCCGCGCCATCCTGCGCCGTAGCGGTATTGACGAAGAATCCGGCATGGCAAGCGAAGAAACTGGCGGGCCATCGCGAGAAATTTTCTCACGCGGCCGCCTGACAATGGACCCGGCCCGGCATCAGGTGATGTGGGATGGCCAGACCGTTTCGCTCACCGTGACAGAGTTTCTCATCCTGGAAGCGCTCGCGGCTCGGCCCGGCGTTATCAAAAGCCGCAACCAGTTGATGGATGCGGCCTATCCGGACGAAGTCTATGTCGATGACCGGACCGTAGACAGCCACATCAAACGGATGCGGCGCAAGTTCCGCTCTGTCGACGATGAATTCGGTGCGATCGAAACCCTCTACGGGGCCGGATACAGCTTCACTGATGGCTGAGGCACCATTGGCCAGCAGGGTTACCATGCCGCTCGAACGCATGAAGCTGCTCGATCGGCTGTCGCTGACGGCGCGCATTCTGGCGGTCAATATCCTGCCACTGGCATTGTTGGGCGGCGGCATCTTCTATCTCGATTCCTATCGCGCGCAGCTGCTCGACGAGCGTTACAAGCTGGCGCGGATCGAGGCGCAGATCACGGCAGAGGCGCTGGCCGGCGCAACGCGCGAACGGCAGGAGGCCCTCCTGGTCCAGATCGGCAAGGAACAACGTATGCGGCTGCGCATGTTCGATGCGGAAGGGCGATTGTGGGCTGACAGTTTCGAACTGGCAGAGCCCAGCTTTACGATTGACGATCCGAGTGATGATGAATTCGGCCTCCGCTTTGCACGTTTTCTGGATCAAACCGTTGATACGGTGGTCAGCGCCCAACCCGTGCCGGAATATATCGAACCCGAAGGCCAGACGGCCGATTCCTGGCCCGAGCTGGTCAGGGCACGTGATCAGGGTTTGTCCCAGATCGAACTGCGCCAGGCAGCGGACCGTACCCCGATCATCACTGCCGCTGCGCCCGTCGGTCTGAACGGGGCCACCTTGCTCACCACCCGCAACGCGGTGGATATTACCGAGGCCGTGCGCAGCGCCCGCTCCACTCTCGGCATCGGGGTCGGCATTGCCCTGTTTGCCTCGATCCTGCTCTCGCTATTCCTCGCCCGTACAATTGTGAAGCCGCTACAGACCCTGGCCAAGGCGGCGCAGCGCGTGCGCCTTGGCCGCGAACGCCAGGTCGAGGTTCCGCGGCTGCCGCAACGACGCGATGAAATCGGCCTGCTGGCCCGCGCCGTGTCCGATATGACGGACGCGCTGCGCCAGCGCATCGATGCCGTCGAACATTTCGCCGCCGATGTGGCGCACGAAATCAAGAACCCGCTCGCCAGCCTGCGCAGCGCGGTTGAATCGCTGGCCCGGGTCGAAGACCCGGAGCTGCGCGCCCAATTGCTGGAAATCGCAACCCATGATGTCCGCCGGATTGACCGGCTGGTGACCGAGATTTCCGATGCCAGCCGTGTGGATGCGGAATTGTCGCGCGCAACCTTCGAACTGTTCGACATGGCAGAGCTCGTCAATAATATCGTCGCCACCAGGAAGAACCGCCAGTTCGATGGCGATGTCACCGTAGAAATCACCAGGAGCGGCAACGTTCCTCTGGTTATGGGTGTGCCGGTGCGGATCGAACGCGTTGTCGAAAATTTACTCGACAATGCCGTCTCTTTCTCGCCCAAGGGCGGCGCTATCCTGATCGAGATTGCCAATGACGATGGCTGCATTACCGTCTCTGTCTGCGACGAAGGGCCAGGCATTCCCGAGGACGCCCGGCACAAGGTTTTCGAACGGTTTCACTCGGTCCGGCCGGAAGACGAAGACTTCGGCAATCACAGCGGTTTGGGATTGGCCATGGGCAAGACCATTGCCGAGGCGCATGGCGGTTCGCTCAGCGTGGAAGATCGTGTCGACGGTAAGTCTGGCGCCTGCCTGATCCTGGCCCTTCCGGAAGCTGACAATTCCCGCAGCGAAGCCCAGTGACAACCTACCAGGCAAGCTGCGTCGCGATCGACGGCCGGGCCGTATTGATCGAGGGGCCATCCGGATCGGGCAAGACTTCGCTCGCACTGGCCCTGATCGATCGCGGGGCGAAGCTGGTCGGGGATGACGGCGTCGGCCTGGAATTGCGCGACGGGACCTTGTGGGTTGTCCCTCCGCCACGGATCACCGGCATGATCGAGATCCGCAATGTCGGGATTGCCGAAATGGAAGCCTTGTCGGCGCCTGCCAGCCTCGTCCTGCGCCTCGATCCGGCGGCACCGCGCTTCGTCGAGCAGGCTGGTACAACCACGCTTATGAAAACCGACATCCCCATGCTCGCTTTCGCGGCCAAGGACCCGGTTGCCCCCCTGCGCGCGGAGTACGCGCTCTCCCTTCACGGGCTGAAGATCGCGGGCTGAGACAAGAAAACCCTTCCCCGCTCGTCCCAAATGCGCGACCAGTGCCGTCAAAACAAGAATCGGGAATCAAATGTCGTCGCGCCAGAACATCTTGTTAGTCACCGGAATGTCGGGAGCCGGCAAAACAACAACCCTGCGCGTGCTCGAAGACATGGGATGGGAAGCGCTCGACAATTTCCCGATCCGGTTGTTGAAACCCTTGATCGTCGAGGCCGCGAGCCATGATCAGCCCGCCCCGCTGGCGATCGGTTTCGATTCCAGGACGCGCGGCTTCGTGCCGACAGAGGTCATCGACCTGGTGAAAGAGTTGGTGTCGCGTGACGATTTGCTGATCACCACCCTTTTTCTCGACTGTTCGAGCGGAGAGCTAGAGCGCCGGTTCAACGAAACCCGCCGCCGCCACCCGATGGCCAAAGGACACTCTGCGCTCGAGGGCATCCGGTCCGAACGTGAACTAATGGAGCCGATGCGGCGCTGGGCCGAATCCGTCATCGATACCAGCGAGCTTGCTGCCAACGAGTTGCAGCAGCTGATTCGCGAGCAGTTCGATTATGATGACCCTTCGCGCCAAGCAGTCACCATCAGCAGTTTCGGCTTCGCCCGCGGGATGCCGCCGCTCGCCGATCTGGTGTTCGATATGCGCTTTCTCGACAATCCGCATTGGGTCGACACGCTACGCGAACAAACCGGTCTTGATGCTGCCGTAGGTGAATTCATCACCGCAAAGGGCGATTTTGACGAGGTTTTCCAGCGCATCCGCGATCTCGTCCTGTCATTGCTGCCGCGCTATCGCGCCCAGGGCAAAGCCTATGTCCATATCGCCTTCGGGTGTACCGGCGGCCGCCACCGCTCGGTCTTCACCGCTGAGACCATGGCCGAGACCTTGCGCGAGGCGGGATTTTCGCCCACTGTCATCCATCGAAATCTGGCCTCTCGCGCCGCCGACCAGTTTGAAGGCCCCAAAGCCTGAGAAGTCTGCCCCGCGCTTCGCCGCTAAAGACAAACGCCTGTAAGCGAGTTACCAACCCACCCATGATCGGACTTATTCTGGTGACGCACGGCCATCTGGCCGACCAGTTCGTGGAGGCGATGGAGCATGTCGTCGGCCACCAGGATGCGGTTGAGACTGTCTGTATCGGTCCCAATGACGATGTGGAGCAACGGCGGGCGGAGATCGCTACCGCGATCGAGACTGTCGACACAGGCAACGGGGCCATCGTGTTAACCGACCTGTTTGGCGGCACGCCTTCCAACCTTGCCATTTCGCTGCTCGAAACCGGACGCGTCGAAGTGATTGCGGGGATCAACCTGCCGATGCTGATCCGGCTGGCCGGCGCGCGCAAGTCGATGGGCGTGCAGGATGCCGTTGCAGCCGGGCAGGAAGCGGGCCGTAATTACATCACGGTCGCCTCCGAATTCCTGGGCCAGAACGAGGCGCCACCGGCGAAAAAGGCTTCATGACGGCGCTCAAGCGACAAGTCGTGATCGTCAACCAGCGCGGATTGCACGCCCGCGCGAGCGCCAAGTTTGTTGGCGCTGTGGCCGCCTTGCCCGAAGGGGTCGACGTGAAGGTTGCCAAGGACGGGACCGAAGCCGCCGGTGGCTCGATCCTGGGCCTGATGATGCTGGGTGCGGCCAAGGGCGACACAATCGAGATTGGCGTTGCCGGTGACAATGCGGAATCCGTGCTGGAGCAAATGTGCGCTCTGGTCGAAGACGGCTTCGGCGAAGAGTAAGCAGCGGTGCCGCGCCGCCAGATTACCGGTTTCTCCAACCCCACGGTCAAACTTCTGCGCTCGCTTCGCGACAAGAAGCACCGCAAGCGCGAGGGAAAATTCCTGGCCGAGGGGCTGCGCCTGCTTACCGATGCGCGCGAATGCGGCCGCATTCCGGAAACGCTGGTGATGGCCGAGGGCCGTGACGCGCACCCCCTGCTGGGCGCACTCGAACGCGCGGTAGAAGCTGCCGGCGGCGACATTATCGAAACCAGCGCCGATATCCTGACAAAAATCACCGGCAAGTCGAACCCGCAAGCTGTCGCGGGCGTTTTCGCCGAATGGGACACATCTCTGGATCAGATAGACCGTGACAGCGCCCCGATCTGGCTCGTAGCGCAGGCGCTGCGCGATCCGGGCAATCTGGGCACGATGTTGCGCACAGCCGATGCGGTTGGCGCTGGCGGGCTGATCCTGATCGATGACTGTGCCGATCCCTTCAGCGTGGAATCGGTGCGTGCCAGTATGGGCGCGGTCTTCACCCAGCATGTCGTCCAAGCGACGTGGGACGACTTCATCGCCTGGCATCGGGCAGGAAACGGGCAGCTGGTTGCCGCCTCTCTCCGCGACGCCGTGCCCTATCGCGGCGCGCCCTATCAGGCGCCATGCTTTGTGCTAGTCGGCAATGAATCGCAGGGTCTGCCCGAAGACTATGAAATGGCCTGCGATCTGCGCGTGACCATGCCGATGAAAGGCCGCGCCGACAGCCTCAACGCTGCGGTGGCAGCGGCCGTGCTGGCTTACGAAGTCTTGGCCGCGCTGGACTGATCTTCGAGCGCGTCCAACTCGGCCACATCATCTGCATTGTAATTCGGCGTCCCCTCGACCAGCGGAACCTCCTCCGCATCGCGCTTGCCCGTTTCGATGCCCTTGTCTTTGAGCTTGCGCGCGGATGACAAGACATTGCGTTCGAAACTGCCGACGAATTTGTTGTAATTCTTCACCGCGCTATCGAGCCCGCCTCCGACACGCTTTAGATGCTCTCCGGCGATGGCAATGCGGTCGAACAGATCGGTGGCCAAACGCCCGATATCGCGCGCTTCGGCGGCGAGCGCATCCTGCCGCCAAACCTGTGCGACCGTGCGGGCGATAGCGACGAGGTTGGTGGGCGTCGCCAGCAACACGCGTTTGTCGAAGGCGAAATCCCACAATTCGGGATCGTGCTCCAAGGCGGCAGCTACGAAATGCTCACCCGGCACAAACATCACGACATAGTCGGGTGCGTCTTCGAACTGGCTCTGGTAGCTCTTGGCCCCCAATTGCTGGACGTGGTTGCGCATCGAGCGAACATGGTCGCCCAGCGCCGCATCGCGCGCCTCGTCATTGTCGGCCTCGAACGCCTGCTGATAGGCATTGAGCGAGACCTTGGCGTCGATCACCAGCACCTTGCCGCCCGGAATGCGCACGATCGCATCGGGGCGCAGGCGCCCTTCCTCGGTCTCGATCGATTGCTCCAGTTCAAAATCGGTGTGTTGCGCCAGCCCGACCTGCTCCAACAGGTTCTTGAGTTGTTGCTCGCCCCACCGACCGCGGGCCTTGGGGGCATTGGTGAGGGAATTGCCGAGCCGCTGGGCCTCGCGCCGCACCTCTTCCTGACCCAGGCGCATCTGTTCGATCTGGCTGCGCAGTGACCCGAAGGCGTCGACGCGCTGCTTCTCCAGCGAAACAACTTGCTCTTCATATTTGGCGAGGCGTTCGCCCACCGGCTGGAGCAGCGCCTTGATCTTCTGCTCGCCCTGCTCTTCCGACTGCTTGAACCGCTCATCCGCCCGCGACAGGAATCGCTCCTGCGCTGCGCCCAGCACTCTCGCGCCGGTATTCTCGAATTCCTTGAGCAATTTCTCGCGGCTTTCCTCGAGCAGCCGCTTTTGTTCCGCGAAACCCGCCGCCTGCGTTTTGAGGCCGGTCAGTTCCTCACGCGTTTGGTCGAGCGATCGCGCCAGATCGTCGGCCCGTGCCGCGCGTTCGGACATGGTCGCCAATTCAGGAGCCATGCGCCCCAGCTTCTCGCCCAGCTCTTTCGCCTCTGCCTCACGCTCCGCATGGCGCGCCTGCCAGTCCGCAACTGGGCGCGAGCCTAAGTACCAACCCGCACCGGCACCAAACGCAATCCCGGCCAACAGTACAACCAATGTCAAAACTGTGGTGTCCATGATCTCTTCCAGCAGGTCGGCGGGGGTCGGCAGGTGCCGCCCCCGTTTCCCTGCAACTTACACGCGGTAGCGAGCCCATAAATAGGCTTGCCAGTCTTCTTGCTCTTTCTGAGCCCTCAAAATCTCTCGAAGCTGGTTGACAGCTTCGCTGGGCGTTTCTACTCCATCCTCGATTTCGAGAATGGCAACACCATGATTGTCGAGGCTAGCTGAAAACCATTTTCCCTCGTGCTGACGCAGACCGACGTCCCAATGTTTCATGGCACATCTCCTACTAAGGCTTTCGAACCCTAGTGGTGGCAGGTCTGCGGCCGAGGTCGCCCGTCCACGTTATGCTGACCGGTATTCCGGTTTCAGGGATGCGCTCGGAGCAAAAGGGCCGCAAGTTAGCCCGCACAAAAAATTCGAACGGGCCCAACGCCCGCGTCCTAACCGCCTATTCGGCTGGACACGCAATCATACGATAGAGATGAACTCTTTCTAGGCTGCACGTTGAGTTTTCCCCGGCTTACGCCGCAGCGCGCAGCTTGTTTAGCTTCTTGAGCGCCATATTGCGTTTCAGGCGGCTCAAATGATCGATGAACAAGATACCCTCGAGGTGGTCCATTTCATGCTGCAGGCAGGTGGCGAGGAGGCCACCCAGCGCTTCCTCGTGCTGCTTGCCCTCGACATCCTGATACCGGACGGTGCAGGTCTTGGGCCGGTCCACGTCGGCGTAAATCTCCGGCACCGAGAGGCAGCCCTCCTGGTAGGTGCCCAGTTCCTCGTCTGGATCGAGAATTTCCGGGTTGATATAGACGCGCGGGTCATTCTTGACCGGGTAATGCTTGTGGCTGCCCTCACCGTCGCCGTGGTCGTGATCGCACTCCTCGGGCTCGGCATCCATATCCGGCTCCTGCAGGTCGATTACCAGCACGCGCTTGGGCACGCCAACCTGGATCGCCGCCAGACCAATGCCGGGCGCGGCATACATCGTCTCGAACATGTCCTCGACTAGCTTCTTGAGCTCGTCATCGAAGGTTTCGACCGGAGTCGACACGGTTTTCAGCCGGGGGTCCGGCACTTCCAGGATTTCACGAATAGCCATGGCGGCGATTTAGGCGTTGGCGTGGCGGCCTGCAAGTCAGCGATTGCGATCAGAGTGAGCGATGATCACGGGCACCATGTGTAGTATGCGCGCCCGTCTTCGATACGGTCCACGATCAGACCGTGCCGATCATAGAACCGCCGCGCACCCGAATTGCCCTCATCGGTCCGTAGCCAGAAGCCTTCGGGCAATTCCAGCTTCGCCAGATTGAACAGCTCCAGCCCGATGCCCCGGCCTTGAAACTCGGGCGCGACAAACAGTTGGCTCAAACAAGCATCACTGCGGTCAATCGCCAGAAAAGCAGCGATATCTCTGCCGATACGCGCCAGCCACATATCCCAGGGCTCGTTTGCCAACCGATCCTCGAGAATTGCCGCAGTCACGCCTTCGCTATGCGCCGCGCCAGTCGACAGCCAGCTTTGGAACCATAGATCAGCGACCTCGGAAAAATCCGCGTCTGTGATCGATTCGATGCGCAGGCTCACCCCACTGGCCGCCGCGCACGCAGTGCCTGCGCCAGCGTTCCTTCGTCGAGATAGTCCAGCTCGCCACCCACTGGCAGGCCATGCGCAAGCTGGGTGATGCGGACAGGGAAATCTTCCAGCCGTTCGGCAATGTAATGGCTGGTGGTCTGCCCTTCCAGCGTGGCATTCATGGCCAGAACGACCTCGTCGATGCCGCCGCCTTCGATCCGGCCAAGCAGGCTGGCGATGTTCAGGTCTTCAGGCCGCACGCCGTCAAGCGCGGAGAGCTTTCCGCCGAGCACGTGGTAGCGCCCGGTGAAAAGCTTCGCCCGGTCGAGCGCCCACAGATCCGCCACATCTTCGACCACACACAGCGACTTCTGGTCCCGCCGATGATCCGCGCAAATGCCGCACGGATTCCGGGTATCGACATTGCCGCAGGTTTGGCATTCGACCAGCCGGTCCTGCACTTGCTCCAACGCCTCCAGCAGGCCCGGCAGGGCCGTGTCGCGCTTCTTGACCAGCCACAACACCGCACGCCGTGCCGAGCGCGGGCCAAGGCCCGGCAGCCGCGCCAGCGCCGAGGCCAGCTGTTCGATCTCTTGCGATGCCATGGGCAGAAAGATAGGGGCTGCGCAGCATTCACGAAAGGCCACCGCACCCCTTATGCGCATCACATTCATGGGCACCCCCGATTTTGCCGTGCCGACCTTACAGGCGCTGCATGATGCCGGGCACGATGTGGTTGCGGCCTATACCCAGCCGCCGCGCCCGGCCGGACGTGGCAAGAAGCTACAACCCTCGCCCGTCCAGAAACGGGCCGAGCAACTCGGCATCGAAGTGCGGCATCCCAAATCGCTGAAGTCGGCAGAGGAGCAGGAACGGTTTGCGGCGCTGCAGGCCGATGTCGCGGTGGTTGCCGCCTATGGTCTGATCTTGCCGCAGCCAATCCTCGATGCGCCTGCGCAAGGTTGCCTCAATGTCCATGCCTCGATCCTGCCGCGCTGGCGCGGAGCGGCGCCAATCCACCGCGCCATCATGGCGGGCGACCCGGTGACGGGCGTGACCATCATGCAGATGGAGGCCGGGCTCGATACCGGCCCGATGCTTGCTACAGTCCGCACCCCGATCGAGGACAAGACCACCGGCGAGCTGACCGTGGAGCTGGCGGAACTCGGCGCGCAATTGATGGTCGGCACACTGCGCGATCTCGCTATCCATATTCCGGTCGCCCAGGATGATGAGGACGCAACCTACGCGCCTAAGATCGACAAGGCGGAGGCACGGATCGACTGGACCATACCCGCCGAGGATACTGTGCGGCATATTCATGGCCTCGCCCCTTTCCCCGGTGCATGGTGTGAAATCGAGGGCGAGCGGGTGAAGCTTCTGCGGGCACAGGTTGCGGATGGCGAGGTAGCATCACCGGGCGCTGTGCTCGACGGCCGACTGACCATCGCCACCGGCACAGGTGCGATCCAGCCCCTACGCCTGCAAAAGGCGGGCAAGCCGGCCATGGACCTTGACGATTTCCTGCGCGGTAATCCGGTTTCGAAAGGCTCATCCCTAACGTGACCCGCTACGCGCTAACCCTCGAATTCGACGGCACGCCATTCCAGGGTTTGCAGCGCCAGAAGCACGGGCCGAGTGTTCAGCAGTCGGTCGAACAGGCCGCGCTCGCGGCGACTGGCCAGGACATCACGCTTTTCAGCGCCGGGCGTACCGATGCCGGTGTCCACGCGCTGGCCATGCGAAGCCATTTCGATGTCGCAAGTGACCTCACTCCGTTTCGGATGATGGGAGCCCTCAATGCCCATCTACGGCCCGACCCGGTCGCGGTGACAGCGTGCGAGATCGTGTCTGATGACTGGCACGCCCGGCATTCCTGCATTGGCCGGTCTTATGTGTATCGCATTGCCAATCGCCGCGCGCCGCTGACGCTGGAGAAAGACCGCGCCTGGCTGGTGCCCCAGTCTCTCGATCACACCGCTATGCACCGCGCTGCGCAAGCCCTTGTCGGAAAACACGATTTCACCACGTTCCGGTCGGCCCATTGCCAGTCACGCGATCCGGTCAAATCGCTCGATCTCCTCGCTGTCGAGCGGGATGGGGACCATGTGCTGGTCCATGCCGCCGCGCGCAGTTTCCTGCACCATCAGGTCCGCAGCATGGTCGGCTGCCTCGCTCTTGTCGGCATGGGCCGCTGGCGCGAGGAGCGGGTAAAGGAAGCTCTGCTTGCACGCGACAGACAGGAATTGGGCTTGAACGCCCCACCCCACGGCCTCTACTTCGTGGCCGCAGAATATCCCGATCAGGATTCCCAACAGGAGAGACCCCAATGACCACCACCGGCAAGCAACTTTTCACGACGCTGGAAAGCGACGGCACGCTGACCGTTGAAATTGAAGAAGTGACCGTAGCCGATCCGACGGGAAACCAGGTGCTGGTGAAAATGGAAGCAGCCCCGATCAATCCGTCGGATCTCGCGATCCTGACCGGCGCTGCCGATTTCGAGAATGCCGAATACTCGCCCGGCAAAGTCGTCGCCAAGATGCCCGAGCCGTTCAACACCGGCTCCAAGGCTCGCCACGGCCAGAAACTGCCTGCCGGCAATGAGGGCGCCGGTACAGTCATCGCCACCGGTGACGGTGATATGGCCAAGGCCCTGATGGGCCAGCGCGTCGCCTGTGTCCCGGGCAATGCCTATAGCGAATACTGCCTCGCCGACGCGGCAATGTGCCTGCCGCTGGGCGACAACTCTTCCGAAGATGGCGCAAGTGCCTTCGTTAACCCCATGACCGCGCTGGGTTTTGCCGAAAATGCCAAGATGGACGGGCAAAAGGCTATCGTCCACACTGCTGCCGCTTCAAACTTGGGCCAGATGCTGGTCAAGATTTGCCAGGAAGACGATCTCGAGCTGGTCAACATCGTGCGCAAGGCCGAGCATGTCGACTTGCTGAAAGGTCTGGGTGCCAAGCATGTCGTCAATTCATCCGATGATGATTTCATGAAGCAGCTGCGCACGGCCATCGATGAAACGGACGCGTTTTACGGCTTCGATCCGATCGGTGGCGGTCAAGCGACCGACAACGTGTTCAAGGCGATGGAGCAGGTCGCGGTCGGCAAGATGACCGAATATTCGCGCTATGGCTCGAACCAGCAGAAGCGCATGTTCATCTATGGTCGCCTCGATATGGGTCCGACGATCCTGACTCCGTCTTACGGCTTCGGCTGGACGCTGTCGGGCTGGCTGCTGACCCCGTTCCTGGCCAATGCCGGGATGGAAACCATGGTCCGGATGCGCCAGCGGGTGCTCGAGAATATCACCACCACCTTTGCCAGCAGTTACAAGCAGAAGGTTACGCTGGAAGGCATGCTGGAGAAGGGTGCGATCACTGACTACCGGCAGATGAAAACGGGCGAGAAATACCTCGTCACGCCACACGGCTGATCGCTGATGATGCGTTGAACAGTCAGCGCTGGCCGGTCAGCGCCGGTCGTAAGCTTCCTGGATCGCGGCGGGCTCTTTCACGCCTGCCGCGATCAGGAACTGCAACAGGACGCGCGCCTTTTGCGGATTAAGCGCGCGGGCCGCGACGAAACGATTTGCGTCGTCTTCGGGTTCGCGATCCACCAGCCCTTCATCGAGCCTGCTCGCCCGCACTACCGGCATTCCCGCTGCCGCCAATTCGACCAGCGCCTGGCGGACAGGATCAGGCATGTTCCCCTCTCCCACCCCCGCAACTACAACACCTTGCGTTGCACTGGTGACAAGCCGCGTGACATAGTCCGGTGTGATCCCGGCATGGATATAGAGGATCGGCACGTCGGGGCGATCCAGCGCGAACGGGAACCGCGCCGCTTCATCAACCCGCCATGGCGCGCCGAACCATTCCAGCGCGCTCGGCGTGACCAGACCCACCGATCCGCGGGGGAAGCCGCGAAAAGCATCGGTGCCACGCGTGCGGGCCTTGCGCACATCCCGTGCTGCAAAGACCCGGTCGCTCATCACCACCAGCACGCCACGCCCGGCGGCATCGGGGTCGCCCGCAACCCGCACGGCATTGGCGAAATTGCGGAGTCCGTCATAGCCAACTGCATCGGCCGGCCGCATGGCGCCCACCAGGACGACGGGCTTGGTGGTCGGCAGTGTCAGGTCGAGCAGGAAGGCGGTCTCTTCCGCGGTATCCGTGCCGTGGGTGACGATCACGCCATCGCACTCCGGATCATCCAGCGCAGCGGAAATGGTCGAATGGATCGCCGCCCAGATCGCCGGGCCCATATCTTCCGAGCCGATATTGGCAATCTGTTGGCCGGTCAGATCGGCATCCAGGCCCAACTCGGTGACCTTGCCCAGATATTCTTCAATCCCGATCAGGCCAGGGCGATAATCATGCCGCGTCGCAGAACCGGCCTTGCCGGCAATGGTTCCGCCTGTGGCGAGGACAAGGATTTTCGCGGTGCTCATGCCCTGCGCCGTTAGCGCGGGAAACAAAAAGTGGCCACATCGCAATTGATTTTGAACGAATGGGCGTTAGAGAGCGGCTTCCGATTGGATTCGGGCGATTAGCTCAGTTGGTAGAGCATCTCGTTTACACCGAGAGGGTCGGCAGTTCGAGCCTGTCATCGCCCACCATACTTCCGCGACCCAGACCTATCGCGGGCAAACCGCCAGGTGGAAGCTCCACCAGGCGCCGGCGCGAACAAGCGCCCGTCCAGATGCCTAATCCAGCCCCTCATCGATAAAGCCAGCTGCTTCGGCGCTCGTCCAGTCATAATCGCCCGCGATGCGCCACACTTCGCGGCCACTGGCATCATAGAGCACCGTCATCGGCAATCCGGCCTGGAAGTGGAAACCCAGCGTATTGTCCGGATCGAGCCAAGGCTCCAGCATCTCGAAATCGCGCTCGGCAAAGAACGGCACGACCTTTTCCGCACCCTGCATGTCCTGACTGACAGTGAGCACGCGCAGCCCATCGGCCCGCTCCACGGCCAGCTCGTCCAGCAGCGGCATTTCCTTGATACAGGGGGCGCACCATGTCGCCCACAGGTTCATCAGCACCGGCTGCCCCTGAACGGCAGCGAGGTTAAGCTCCCGCCCGTCAGGGTCGGTGACGGTGACTGCCGGCATCAGGTCACCGGCATTGCTGCGGTCCACTTCCCCGGCCAAGCTGGTCTTCTCGCCCGCCAATGCGCCCTGTTCTTGCGCGGCATCGGTGGCGGCCCTATCGCAACCGGATAGCAGGAAGAGGAATGCAAATAGCGTGAGCGATACTCGGGACACGAAAGGCTCCAACCAGATGTGGGGTGGCAGGTTCGCTGAAGGACCTAGTGCCATCATGCGCGAAATCAATGCCTCGATCCCGTTCGACAAGGCCCTGTGGCGACAGGATATCGCCGGCAGCCGCGCTCATGTCGCCATGCTTGCCCAGCAGGAAATCGTCTCGACCGAGGATGCAGAGGCAATCGATGGCGGATTGCAAACCATCGCAGCCGAGTATGAGCGCGACGGGGTGCCTGAGGACTGGGATCTCGAAGACATCCACATGACCGTCGAAGCACGGCTGACCGAGCTTGTGGGGCCAGTCGCAGGCCGCCTGCACACCGCGCGCAGCCGCAACGATCAGGTTGCAACCGACTTCAAGCTGTGGACCCGCGACGCGATGGACCGCGCGCTGGACGGGATCGCCGCTCTCCAGCGCGCATTGGTGGATCGGGCAGGCGAGCATGCCGCCAGCGTGATGCCGGGCTTCACCCATCTCCAGACAGCGCAGCCGGTCACTCTGGGCCATCACTTGCTGGCCTATTACGAGATGTTGCGGCGCGACAGCGCGCGCTTTTCTGCCGCGCAGGAACGCCTGAACGAATGCCCACTGGGCGCAGCGGCACTGGCCGGGACAGGCTTCGATCTGGACCGTGACATGACCGCCACGGCGCTCGGTTTCGACCGGCCAACCGCCAACAGTCTCGATACTGTGTCCGACCGCGATTTCGCGCTCGATTACCTGAATGCGGCCAGCCAGTGCGCCCTGCATCTCTCCCGCCTGGCCGAAGAACTGATCCTGTGGGCCAGCCAGCCTTTTGGCTTTGTGCGCCTGCCCGACAGTCTTTCCACCGGCAGCTCTATCATGCCGCAGAAGAAAAACCCCGATGCCGCCGAGCTGGTGCGCGGCCATGCCGGGCGCATCATCGGTTGCACAACCGCGCTGATGGTGACCATGAAAGGCCTTCCGCTTGCCTATTCCAAGGATATGCAGGACGACAAGCCACCGGTGTTCGAGGCGGCAGGGCTGCTCGATCTGTGCCTGGCGGCGATGCAGGGCATGATCGCGGGCGCTGATTTCAATACCGATCGCATGCGTAATGCGGCAGGCCTTGGCCATGCCACAGCGACCGATCTTGCCGACTGGCTGGTGCGAGCCGCCGATATTCCCTTCCGCGAGGCGCACCATATCACGGGTGCAGCGGTGAAGCTGGCAGACAGCAAGGGTTGCACGCTGGAAGACCTCTCGCTGGAAGATTTGCAGGGCATCGACAGTCGCCTCGATGATCGTGTTCGCGCGGTTTTGACGCTTGATGCGTCGGTCGCAGCGCGCAGGTCCTATGGCGGCACCGCGCCGGATCAGGTACAAGCCAGAGCCCGGGAAGCGCGCCAGGCGCTTGGCATGGAGGATTGATGCGTACCCTACTCGCTCTCGTGATCGCCACAGCGGTTGCTGCCTGTGGCCAGCAGGCCGACCTGAAACCGGTCGCGGGAACAGACCTGCCGCCTGCACCGTTTGGAACCGAGCGCAAGCCGGATGCAGAAGAGCTGTTGGCGCAAGACACTTTGGCGGAACCGGAACGCAGTGTGGAATTGCGCCGCCGGTCCGAAGAGCGTGAAGACGACCCGTTTGACCTTCCTCCCGAGTAAGAAGCCCGCCTGACAATGGATCATTTCGCTCTGAAAGACGGCGTGCTGCATGCCGAGGACATCCCCCTGCCCCGCATTGCGGAAGAAGTAGGCACGCCTGTCTATGTCTATTCGCGCGCCACGCTGGAGCGGCATGCCAAGGTGTTTGCCGACGGCCTGAGCAGCGTTCCGCGCAAGCTGATCGCCTTTGCGGTAAAGGCCAATCCCAATCTTGCGGTTCTCAAAGTGCTGCAGAATCAGGGCTTCGGGGCGGATGTCGTCTCCGGCGGAGAGCTGATGCGCGCGCTGGCGGCAGGCATGACCCCGGACACCATCGTGTTCTCGGGCGTGGGCAAGACCCGCGAAGAGCTGATTCTGGGCCTCGATCGTCAGATCGGCCAATTCAACATTGAATCGCGCGAAGAGGGCCGCGAGCTGGCCGAGCTGGCCGCGCAGCGGGGGCAACAGGCCCAGGCCTGCCTGCGCATCAACCCCGATGTCGATGCCAAGACCCACGAGAAGATCTCTACCGGCAAAGCTGAGAACAAGTTCGGAATTCCGCTGGTCCATGCGCGCGAGGCATTTGCCGAACTCGCCTCGCTGGACGGGATCAATTTGCGCGGCGTGGCCGTTCATATCGGCAGCCAGTTGGGTGATCTCGAGCCGCTGGAAACCGCCTTTGGCAAGCTCGCCACTCTAATCGCAGATCTGCGCGCCGCAGGTCATGCCATTACCCATGTTGATCTCGGCGGCGGACTGGGTGTGCCCTACAAAGTCGGAGAAAACCCGCCTTCGCCAGCAGAATACGGCGCGATGGTGGCAAGGGTCACCGGCGACTGGGATGTGCACCTGACATTCGAGCCGGGCCGCGTGATTGCGGGCAATGCCGGTGTCCTTCTGACCAAGGTCATCCGCGTAAAGCGCGGTGGCAATGGCCCGCCCTTCGTGATCGTCGATGCCGCTATGAACGATCTTGCCCGCCCGGCGCTTTATGGTGCGTGGCATGATTGTGATGCGGTTGTGCCCAGCGGTGAGCGAATGACGGCCAACATCGTCGGACCGATCTGCGAGACCGGCGATACTTTTGCGCGTGACCGTGATTGCGACGCACTGCAATCGGGTGATCTGGCCGTCTTCCGTACAGCGGGCGCCTATGGCGCGACCATGGCCAGCAGTTACAATTCGCGCGGGTTTGTACCCGAAGTGCTGGTCGACGGTGATCGCTACGCCGTGGTGGCCGAGCGTCTGTCTGCTGATGCCATCATGTCCGCCGAACCTGTGCCGGACTGGCTTTAGAACGCCAGCCATGATCGGATCGCTGCCCCTTTTCCATCGTGTCCGCGGCCTGCGCGTCGTGGTCGTGGGCGAAGGCGAGATGGGCGAAGCCAAGCGCCGCCTGGTCGAGCGTGCCGGCGGGATTCCCTGCGGCGAGCCCGAAGCGCATCTGGCCAAGCTGGCGTTTGTGGCGCTGGAGGATGACCGCGAAAGCGAGGCCGTCGCAATGCGGCTGCGTAACAAGGGCCTGTTGGTGAATGTCGCTGACCGGCCAGACCTGTGCGAATTCACCACCCCGAGCATTCTCGACCGTGAACCGGTGCTGGTGGCCGTCTCGACATCGGGCGCATCGGCCGGCTTGGCCAAGCACCTGCGATTGCGGCTGGAACGGATCCTGCCGCAAAGCCTCGGAAAGCTGGCCGCGAAATTGCGCGATTCCCGCGATGCGATGCGCACGCGTTTCCCTGCAGGCGACACCCGGCGACGGGCATTGGATACGGCGCTGGGTGAAGGCGGCACGCTCGATCCGTTTGAGGCTGGTTCGGCTGATCGCGTGGATCAGTGGTTGGCTGGGAACGATACGGCGGAGCAGGCCGCGACAGTGCGGTTCAGTATTACCAGTACCGATCCCGAAGACCTGACCCTGAGACAGGCGCGCCTGCTGGGGATGGCCGATGTCGTGCTGCATGATCCTGCGATCGATCCGGCAATCCTTGACCGGTCCCGCGCCGACGCCCTGCGTCGGACTCTGCCATACCACGGGGACTTGCCCGAGGGCCTGGTCGTAGTCCTCGAGCGCGGCTGAAGTGTCCCGCCAAATCAGTTGGCCGCTACACCAGCCGGGAAGCATCCTTACCCAATTCGGCAAAGAACCGTGCCATGGCTTCCGAGGCGTTGTCGGTCAGCGCGATAAAGGCGCGCCGCTTGTCTGCCTCATCCTCGACCCGTTGCAACAGGCCAGCCTCGGTCATCTGGCTGATCCAGCGGAGCGCCGTGGTCGGTGGCACACCGCTGGCAATGCACAGTGACGTTACTGACACACGCTGGTGCTCCGCCCGCGCCGCCGTCAGGTCGAGCAGGATATCCCAGGCCGGATCGGCAAACAGGTCGCCATCCAGGAAGCGCGCCCGCAACTGTCGCTGGCGAATGATCTGTCGCACCAGCCGGGGCTCCGGCAGGGGAGGCTTGGGCGTACGCGTGAGGCGTCCCGTGCCATCTGCGTCATCCGGGCCAGAATAGCCGGGTGCTGGCGATTCGAACCGGAATGCACTGCCTGAACCACTCCGGTCTTCATCGGACAAGGCATCGAGCTTGCGGGCAATTTCGGCCACTTGCTCTGACAAGCGCAGTAAGGACACCGTATCCTCATCCGAAGGTTCGCGCATGCGCATGTGCGAAATTTCGGCCAAGAGCTGCCCCAGGGCAACTACGCGCTCGCCCCTAGTGGGTTGTACCAATATGCGTGGGCCTGACTGGTCGAGGCAGGCAAACACGTCTTCCAGCGCGTCAACCGTCGTCGACACCACCAGTTGGGCGCCCGACTGCGCCACCCGCATGTCCAGCCGCATCAAGGCCGCGAGCGTTTCGGCCCCGACCGTCGGACAATCGAGCAGCACGATCTCTCCCAGAGCCCGCACCTCGCCCGAAGCAATCGATGCCAGCGAACCTTCCTGCGCAATGCGAAATCCCGCCCCGGCAACATCATCGGCAATCTGCCCACGAAAATGCGGACGATCGGCAAAAATCGAAACTGCCAGAGCCAGCCCCGCTGAATCACTCGACGGTGCGTAGTCCAATTCCGTTACCTGCATGGTCGATTCCTCCAAGATATAAGAACAGGAATAGAACAAAGAGGGTTCATGTCAAGAATACTACGATTTTCTTTGGCGGACATTGAACCAACGGGGCCTCTGCGCCGACAATAGGGTGTGACCAAAGCCTCGGCTCCTCCCGGCAGTGCTGCCCACCAATCGGTATTGTTCGATGAATTGCTGGTCGTACTTGTGCAATCAGGCGATCGGTCGGCCTGCGAGAGGCTGGCGTGCCGGTGGCATCCCAGGCTGATGCGGACGGCCCACCGATTGGTCGGCCCGGCACTGGCGCCGGATGCTGCACAAGACGCGTGGCTCTCGATCCAGCGCAGTCTGCATACGCTGCGCGAACCGGCCCGTTTCGCACCATGGGCGTTTGGCATCCTGCGCCGACGTTGCGCTGATTCGATCAGAACTGCGGTCAGAGACCGGGCCACCGAAGCAGCCGATGCCGAAGACCATCATACGCCAGAGCCGCTGGAGCGAATGGCCATTGCCGCGGCGATGGCCGATCTTCCGGGCGAACAACGTCTCGCGGCCCACCTGTTCTTTGTCGAGGGCCTTACCCTCGCCGAAATCGCCATGGCGCAGGCCGTTCCGTTGGGAACTGCAAAATCGCGCCTCTTTCATGCCCGCCGCCAGCTCAAGGCGGCTCTATCAGGAGATACTCCATGACCGATATCGATATCGATACCCGCATCCGCGGCGCTCTCGACGCCGAAGACGAGAACTTCCTCGCCAGTCTCGACAATGATCGCGGCATGTTCCGGCAGATCGGTGACAGCTGGCATGGGCCGCTCGGCGGCTGGGCCAAATTTGCTTTCGGTATCGCAATCGTGATCGGGGTCGGCCTGGCCTTTTCCTTCTACCGGGCAGTGACGGCGGGAAGCACCGATGCCATGATCGGATGGGGCCTGACTTCGATCGCATTGCTGATCATGCAGGGCTTCCTCAAGGAATGGATGTTCGCCCGCATGAACATGCTAACCATCCTAGGCGAAGTGAAGCGGCTGCAAATCCAGGTCGCGCGCCTCAGCAGCGAAAAAGGTTGAGCGCTAGAGCCGGATCTCGATTGGCGTGCCATCGGGCACCAAGCGCCACAGTTCCTCCATCTCGGCATTGGTGAAGGCGATGCAGCCATCAGTCCAGTCGCCCACCATCCGCCCGGACGGAAGCCAGTTGGGCTGGCCATGCAAGAAGATGTCGCCCCCCGGATCGCGCCCTTCCCTCTCTGCAAAGGCGCGATCTGCGGCGTTGGGATAGGATACCCGCAAGCTCAGGTGATAGGAGCTGGCCGGATTGCGCGTGTCTATAGTGTAAAGGCCCTCGGGGGTCCGTTCGTCCCCTTCGAACTGTTTGTGACCGGCAGGTGACGCGCCGAACTGGAGGCCAACATAGCTCTTCACCTCCTCACCGTTGCGAAACAGCTTAAGCGTGCGGTCCGACTTGTCGACCAGCAGGAAATCGACCGGCAGCGTGCTTGCCGGCAGCGGCCCCTGCACAGGCGCGCAGGCAGCCAGTGCAAGCGTTGCTAACAGGGCGAAGGCGCGGATCATGCGACTGCGTATACCTTGCCCTGCCCGATCAATCCATGAACGGGTCACGCACCAGGATGGTGTCATCGCGTTCCGGGCTGGTGGAAACCAGCGCGACAGGCGTTTCGATCAGCTCCTGCACGCGCTGGATATATTTGATCGCATTGGCCGGCAGGTCGGCATAGCTACGCGCGCCCGCCGTGCTTTCACTCCAGCCTTCCATTTCCTCGTAGATCGGCTCGACTTCGGCCTGATCGGTCGCGTGGCTGGGGTAATAGTCCATGATCTTGCCACGCAGGCGGTAGCCGGTGCAGATTTTCACGGTTTCAAACCCGTCGAGCACGTCGATCTTCGTCAGGGCGATACCGGTGACGCCGGAGATTGCGCAGCTCTGGCGTACGATCACTGCATCGAACCAGCCGACCCGGCGCTTCCGCCCGGTGACGACGCCGAATTCATGCCCTTTTTCGCCCAGCGTCTGGCCGATGTCATCTTCCAGTTCGGTCGGGAAGGGGCCGCTGCCAACACGGGTGGTGTACGCCTTGACAATCGCGAGCACGAAGCCGGTGGAATTCGGCCCCAGCCCCGAACCACTGGCCGCAGTCCCGCTGACCGTGTTGGAGCTGGTGACGAAGGGATAGGTGCCATGATCGACATCGAGCAGCACGCCCTGTGCGCCCTCGAACAGGATCTTCGCCCCGGCCTTGCGGACCTTTTTCAGCCGTTTCCACACCGGTTGTGCGTATTTCAGCACGAAAGGCGCAATCTCGGTCAGGTCTGCCAGCAGGCGGTCACGATCAACCGGTGGTTCGCCAAACCCTGCGCGCAGGGCATCGTGATGGGCACAGAGCCGGTCCAGCTGCGGCTCCAGCTTGTCGAGATGGGCGAGATCGCACACGCGAATGGCGCGGCGGCCGACCTTGTCTTCATAGGCGGGGCCAATGCCGCGACCGGTGGTGCCGATCTTGCCGCTACCTGCGGCGGCTTCGCGCAGCCCGTCCAGATCGCGGTGGATCGGCAGGATCAGCGGGCAATTGTCCGCCACGGCCAGATTATCATCGGTGATCGTCACGCCCTGCGCTTCGATCTTGGCAATCTCGTCTTTCAGCGCCCACGGATCGAGCACCACACCGTTGCCGATCACCGACAATGTGCCGCTGACAATGCCGGAGGGAAGCAGGCTCAACTTGTAGGTCTTGCCGTCAATCACCAGCGTATGACCGGCGTTGTGGCCGCCCTGGAAACGGACAACAGCATCAGCCCGGCTGGCGAGCCAGTCGACGATCTTGCCCTTGCCCTCATCACCCCATTGGGCGCCGATTACGGTCACATTGGCCAATTGATATTCCTTTTAGAAAGGTGGCGGCCCGATTGCATCGCGTGCCGCACAAACGCGCGCCGGATTAGGCGACGGGGCGTGCGGCGGCAAGGGCGGATCGTGGACTTATCGGATGGTCTGCGAAGATTCGCTGGGATAGTAAAAAACATGTTCATCAGGGTCGTAAAGAAATGGCGGACGATGATCGGCTAGCCGGGGGTTGATGGCGGTGCATTTGGGGATGCAACGCGCACGGTTTGGGAGTCGAGGTTCGAATGAGGGATGGGTCGCAAGACGCGCCGGAGAGCGCGCAAATCTACGTAGAATGTGAAGATCACGAGGCTCCATCGCAGGATGGAACTCCGCAACTATCGGCGCCTGCTGCAGCCACTGCGGTGGCGCTGGGGCTGGCGACGGCCGCGTGCGGCGGCGGGTCTTCCAGCAGCGGCGGTGGTGCCACCGGTGGCGCGCCGACCGGCGGGGGCGGCACACCGCCACCAGTAATCCTGAAGCCCGAAACCGATGCGCAGGCTGCTCGCTTCATCCTGAGAGCGGCCATTGCAGCATCGCCCGGCGCGATTTCGCAGATCAAGGCCGACGGTTACGAGCCCTGGCTCGATAGCCAGATGGCTTTGGGCAACGACCAGACAGCGGCCCAGTTCTTCTCCAGCAGAGGCTATGACCGGATCGACGGCAATCGCCATTTCGACCGTTCCGGCCCGGCAGACAACATGATCTGGAGCCAGCTGATGCGGGGCAACTCCAGCGTGCGCAAACGCGCCGCGTTGGCGCTGTCGGAATTCTTCGTGGTCTCGCTCAACAGCGTCAACATCACCTGGCGCAGCCCGGCAATGGGTGCTTATTGGGACATCCTGAACCAGCACGCATTCGGCAATTTCCGTGACCTGATCGAAGACATCACGCTCAACCCGGCGATGGGCGTGTTTCTCAATACCCGCGGCAATCGCAAGGCCGACGCGCGCAGCGGGCGCGTCCCGGACGAGAATTTTGGCCGCGAAGTAATGCAGCTTTTCTCGATCGGTCTCTACGAACTGAACGCCGACGGCACCCTAAGGGCCGGGCCCAATGGTGACCCGATCGAGACCTACGACAATGACGATGTCACCGGCATCGCCAAGGCCTTCACCGGGTATGACTATGACTATACCGGCATCAGCTCCACCCCTGATCCCAACAATGGCAACCGCCAGATCCCGGATCCGGACTATGCCCGCCAGGCGATGACGGCAGACCCTTCGAAATGGCGTCGGCCTCGCAGTGAAAGCTATCACTCCGACGAGGAGAAGACGTTTCTTGGCGTGACTATCCCCGCCAGTACCGGGGCTGCGGAAACATTGCGGATCACATTGGACACTTTGTTCAACCATCCCAATGTCGGCCCGTTCTTCGGCAAGCAGATGATTCAGCGCCTGGTGACCAGCAATCCCAGCCCGGCCTATGTCCAACGGGTTGCCAGCGTGTTCGACAATAACGGCTCTGGCACGCGCGGTGATTTGCGCGCTGTATTCAAGGCGATCCTGCTGGATGACGAAGCCTTGGCAGAGAGCGGCCTGACCGATCAACGTTTTGGCAAATTGCGCGAACCGATGATCCGGTTCGCCCAGTGGGGCCGCACTTTCGGTGCCAATTCTGCAAGCGCGGACTGGACCGTCGGCAACCTCTCCGACAGTTCGAACCGGCTTGGCCAGGCGCCCCTGCGATCCCCGTCGGTCTTCAATTTTTTCCGGCCCGGCTATGTCCCGCTCAATTCGCAGGCAGCGGCAAACGATCTGATCGCCCCGGAATTCCAGATCGTGA
The DNA here is from genome assembly GCF_039536765.1 of Parerythrobacter jejuensis. Taxonomy (NCBI): domain Bacteria; kingdom Pseudomonadati; phylum Pseudomonadota; class Alphaproteobacteria; order Sphingomonadales; family Erythrobacteraceae; genus Parerythrobacter; species Parerythrobacter jejuensis. Next base: position 2,712,251 of record NZ_BAAAZF010000001.1, on the reverse strand, counting down.
ACGAATCCACCGTGGCAACCTATGTCAATTTCATGGAGCGTTCGGTCGACAATCGCGGCTATTGGGTGCGGGACGTCAAGGCGCCCTACACCGAAGAGCTCAAGATTGCGCATGATGCCCCGGCCTTGCTCGACCGGCTAGACCTGTTGCTGACCGGACAGCAGCTAAATTCGAACACTCGCGACACGATCCTCGCCGCGCTCAATGACCAGGCCGTGGCCGAAACCGACGATGACGAAACCAAGCTGCGCCGCATTCACATCGCGGTGCTGCTGGTGATGGTTTCCAACGACTATCTGGTCCAGAAGTAAGGGAGCGCCTGAGATGTATATCGGCAAGAGCACCGAATTGTCCCGCCGCGCTTTCATGCGCCGTACCAGCCAGCTTGCAGTGGCAGGCGCAGCATCATCCTATGCCCTGGGCCTGGCCGGAATGGGAGAAGCTGCCGCCTTCAGCGCGAGCGGAGGATACAAGGCACTCGTCTGTATCTTCCTTTATGGCGGGAACGACTATGGCAACACGCTGATCCCCTATGATCTGGCCAATTATAACCGCTACCAAGAGATACGGGGCGGCGGTGCGGGCGGTGCAGGAATTGCCCTGCCGCGATCGAGCTTGGCGGGCAGTGTCCTCAACCAGCCAGCCGACCAGGTCCTGACCGACGATATCCGCTATTCCCTTGCCCCCACCATGCCGCGCCTGAAAAGCCGGTTTGACGAAGGGCGCATGGCACCGTTGCTCAATGTCGGACCGCTGGTTGTTCCACTGACCAAGGCGCAATACCAGAGCAACAACACCACCAGCTTCCCGCGCCCGGCCAAGCTGTTTTCACACAATGATCAGCAATCGACCTGGCAATCCTCGCAGCCAGAGGGGTCACGAACCGGCTGGGGCGGCCGGATGGGCGATCTGGCCCAATCTAGCAATCGCAACGCCATGTTCACCGCCATCAATGCGACCGGCAATGCCGTGTTCCTGTCGGGGGATAACGCCCTTCCCTACCAGGTGTCGCGCGGCGGCGCGGTGCAGGTCCGGGGGCTGGAAAACCGGGTTTACCGTTCCTCTGCGGCCAGTGCAGCGCTTGACGGGTTGCTTCGAACCCATAACGGCCACGTGCTGGAGGCGGACTATGCCCAGACCATGGCGCGATCGATCCAGTATGGCGGCTTCGTCAACGATGCGCTCGAAAACAGCGCCTTGCAGACCGATTTCGGCGACGGCAACGGTTTGGCCGACCAGCTTTCGGTGGTCGCACGCCTGATTGCAGCGCGCGGAGACCTCGGCGTCACGCGGCAGGTGTTCATGGTCTCCATGGGCGGGTTCGACAATCACGATGGCCTGATCGGCAGGCATGAAGGCCTGTTGAGCCAACTCGATTTCGCCATGGATGCGTTTTTCCGCGCCACTATCGAACTCGGCATTGCCGACCGGGTGACAACCTTCACCGCCTCCGATTTCGGGCGCACGCTGGCATCGAATGGCGATGGCTCCGATCATGGCTGGGGCGGCCACCACTTCATGATTGGCGGCGCCGTGAATGGCGGGCGGTTCTATGGCACTGCACCGCAGGTGTCAGTCGATAGTGATGACCAGGTGGGCCGTGGCCGCTTGCTGCCGACAACCTCGGTCGATGAATATTCTGCCACGCTGGCAAAGTGGTTTGGTGTTTCGGAGAGCGAGATGCCGGGTATCTCGCCCAATATCGGACGCTTCGCTCAGCCCGATCTGGGTTTCATGGCACCGCCGGGATGATCAAAACCTCGGCCTAGACCGCAGCGACTACATCGATTTCGACCATAAGTTCGGGCAAAGCGAGTGAGCGCACTTCGACGATTGTGTCCGCCGGAAAGGGCGGCGTGAAATGGCGTTTGCGCGCCTCTACGACCTTGCCGAAATTGCCCATGTCGGTGAGGTAGATCGTGACTTTGACGATCCGTGACATGTCGCTGCCACCCGCCTCCAGCACTCTTTCGATATTGGCCATTGTCTGGCCCAATTGCAGATCGAAATCGCCTTCACCGACGATAGAACCATCCTCCGCAATCGCAGCCTGACCGGAAAGGAACAGTAGATCCCCTACCCGCCATCCCGGCGCAATCGCGTAAGGGGCCAATGGATCGGGATCCAGCGTGATGACTTGGCGATTGTCCGGCATGGTCTCTTCCCCTCTCAGGATCAGCTTTCGAAATGCGGGCGACGGATAAACAGCACCGCGAGCGCGACGGGTATCAAGGACAGAAATGCGAACACGGTATTGCCGGTCAGGAAGATAGCCACAGCCGAGAGGAAGAAACCCAGCGCCATCAGGATCGCGCCAATGCGCCTGCTCCGCCCTAGCAGGGCAAGCACGCCTCCGGCGATCTGGACCAGACCGAAGGGAAGCAGCAGCCCCTGCCCCCATCCCGCATCGATAAAGAATTGCACTTCCTGAGGTGCCTGCAGCACCTTGGCTACGCCGGCTGCGAGGCTGAGCAGGACCAAAAGCCCAAGAATGCCGAAATAGGCGGATTTCATGCTGCGTCTCCCTGCGCCCCATCATCGCAGCTTTTTACCAGCGGGCAAGAAGGGGACACCGATTCCCGGTCCTCCTATGCTCCTGTATCCGGTTCAGCTTGGCGAAAACGGGAATATGCGACATGATGGGCAAGCATTGAGAGGGGAGCTTGCCATGAATGAATTCCAAACTGATCGCCGTCTGTTTCTCGGCGGTGCAGCCGCCGCCACTTTGGCAATCGGGTGGTCATCTCCCGCCTTTGCACAGGGCATCGGCCTGTCATCGATCCTTGGCCGGGCTTCGGATAGTGCGCTGGACAAGCTCGCCCAGCCAGGCGCGTTCTACAATGATGAGGACGTCCGGATCGGGCTGCCCTTCCTTGGCGGCAACCGCAGCGGCGTGCTTGGATCGATCCTTGGTGGTGCCTCGCGTCTCGGCATACTGGACGGTTTCATCCGCTCGCTCAACAGCGCAGCTGGCACAGCTGCGGGCGAGGCCAAGCCCATTTTCCGCGACGCAATTGATGGCCTGTCATTCAACGATGTCCCTGGCATTGTGCGCCAGAATGACGGTGGGACCCGCTATCTGCGCGAGAGTTCGAATGACCGGCTTCACGGCAAGCTCGAGCCACTGATCGACACCGCTCTTGGTGACCTGGGCGCCCACGGTCAACTCGAACGGCTCAACTCACAGCATAGCTGGATGCGGTCCGCCGGGCTTGACCGCGCAAGGCTGAACAAGACCGTCACCGATCAGGGCCTGGATGGTATATTCTCCTACATCGGGCGTGAGGAGACTAATTTCCGGTCCAATCCTCTCGGCAATGCCGGCAAAGCGCTCAAGGATATTTTCTAGCCGTTAGGTGAGCGGGACGGCATTCTGTCCGTCGAGCACATGGCTGCACCCCAAATCGGCCGGATTGTCTTGTTCTGACAAGGCCGAAATCGTGCGCCAACCAATGGCCCGCAGTCGGGCCGCCGCTTCAGCATCATGGCCCGGCGGCAGGAACAGTATCTGCGCCGATTCTGACGCGGGCAAGGCCGGCAAGAGCGCATCGAGATAAAGCGAGAATCCGGTGGCAGGTTCTTCCGATCCGCGGATCATATAGGTCCCGCCCCGCCCGAGCGCTCCGCGAGCACCCTCTGCGTAAATCGTGAATCCGAACCAGCTCTGGTACTCGAAGCCGTGCCGTTCGGTCGGATCGAGCGTGATCCGGGCCCGGTCGCCGACGCGCGCAGCAACCTGTTGCAATCCGTCGATTCGAGTCGCCAGCGCGCCGCCCGCATCAACCGCGCGCAATTTCTCCAGAGCTTCATTGAGGGAACCAGCCGCATGGATGAGCGGCAAATAGGCCTCTCCGCCCGCTGCAACCAATCCACCGGCATCCTTGGTATCGAGTTCACGGCGAACCTTCTCGACCGCGTCCGGGGCCAGCGGGAAGGCGCCATCGGCGAGGACATCGACCAGATCGGGCAAGGTGAAATCGAGCGAAATGCCTGTGGCACCCGTGGCCTCGACCGCCTCGACTGCCAGCATCACGATTTCCGCCGCAGCCGCGACAGTATCGGATCCGATCAATTCAGCGCCCAGCTGCAAACGCTGGCGCGCAGGATCGAGCTGGTCCGCCGTCATGGTGGCGACTTCGCCGGCATAGCAAAGCCGCAGCGGTCGCGGAGCCTGTGCCATACCATTGGAAGCAATCCGGCCCAGTTGCGGCGTCATATCGCTGCGCAGGGCCAGGGTGCGCAAGCTCTGGGGATCGACAAAGCGGAACAGGTTGCGGGTTTGCACCCCGTCCATACGCCCGGCCAGCGACCGTTCGAATTCGATCAGTGGCGGGCGGACCCGGTCATACCCATGCGAATCCATCGCCTGCAGCGCGGTGCGCATGGCGTGAGTGACCTGACGCGCCTCTGTTGGGAGGCGGTCTTCAAGGCCGATAGGGAGCAGGTCGTCGGTGTTCGTCATAGCGGGCCGCGCCCTGCCCCATCTGGCATCAGAAGGCCAGAGGCTTCACAAAGCGCACACCTTCTACCTTTTCGGCCCGCTCAGCCACTTCCTGACTGATCGGCTGGTCTACGCTGAGCAGCAGAACCGCTTCACCACCGGCCTGTCGACGTCCCAGGTTGAAGGTACCGATATTGATGCCATTCTCGCCCATCAATGTTCCGATCCGGCCGATAAAGCCGGGTGCATCGTCATTGACGATATAGAGCATGTCGCCATCCAGCTCCGCCTCGATACCGATCCCGAAGATCTCGGTCAGGCGGGCGCCGCCCCCATCTTTGGCATTGCCAAACAATGTGCCAGCGACGGAACGATCCCCGGCATCGGTCGCAACGGTTACCCGAACCAGCGTCTGATAGATGCCTTCACGTGTGTTGCGGATTTCACGCACCTCGATGCCGCGTTCCTTGGCGAGATAGGGAGCGTTGACCATGTTCACCGTATCGGAATAGCGGCGCATTAGTCCGGCCAGCACGGCGCCGGTGATCGGCTTGGGATTGAGTTCTGCGGCATCGCCCTCCAGTTCGACACTGATCTTGGGCAAATTTCCATGCGCGAGCTGGCCGACCAGCGAACCCAGCCGCTCTGCCAGTGCCATATATGGCTTTAGCTTGGGTGCTTCTTCCGCACTCAGGCTCGGCATGTTCAGCGCGTTGGTAACGCCGCCATTGACCAGATAATCGGCCATCTGTTCAGCCACCTGCAGCGCCACATTCACCTGTGCTTCTGTCGTCGACGCACCCAGATGCGGTGTGCAGATGAAATTGGGCATGCCAAACAGCGGGCTTTCCTTGGCCGGTTCGGTCTGGAAAACATCCAGTGCAGCCCCGGCGACGTGGCCGCTTTCGAGAAGGTCGGCCAAAGCCGCCTCGTCGATCAGGCCGCCCCGTGCGCAATTGACGATCCGGACACCTGCCTTGGTCTTGCCGAGGCTTTCGCGGCTGAGAATGTTGCGTGTCTCGTCAGTCAGCGGTGTGTGCAGCGTAATGAAATCGGCACGCTCGAGAAGGCCGTCCAGATCGACTTTCTCGACGCCAATTTCGATCGCGCGCTCGGGCGTCAGGAAGGGATCGAAAGCGATGACCTTCATCTTCAGGCCCTGCGCCCGGGCAGCTACGATCGAACCGATATTGCCGGCGCCGATCAGGCCCAGCGTCTTGCCGGTGACTTCAACGCCCATAAAGCTGGATTTGGGCCATTCCCCGGCCTGCGTGCCCGCATTGGCCTGCGGAATTTGGCGGGCCAGCGCCATCATCATGGCAATCGCGTGTTCTGCCGTGGTGATCGAATTGCCGAACGGAGTGTTCATCACGACGACGCCTTTGCCGGACGCGTAGGGAATATCGACATTGTCGACGCCGATCCCGGCCCTGCCGATGACCTTCAAACGGGTCGCGGCATCGAGGATTTCGGGTGTGACTTTGGTCGAGCTGCGGATGGCAAGGCCATCATATTCACCAATACGGACGAGCAATTCTTCAGCCGTTTCGCCGGTGATGACATCAACATCACAGCCACGTTCTTCAAAAATGCGCGCGGCATTCGGGTCCATTTTATCGGAGATGAGAACTTTGGGTTTCGTCATGGAAATATCCTTCCGTCAGACCGGCGACATCGCCAGTCCGGAAATTGGGTAGAGGCTGCGGCCCGAACACGAGCCGCAAGCCAATCAGCCGTTCTTGAGGGTTTCGTAGGCCCATTCGATCCAGGGCAGGAGACGCTTCAGATCTTCCTGCTCCAGAGTACCGCCGCACCAGATGCGCAAGCTCGGCGGAGCGTCACGATAGCCGTTGAAATCATAGCCCACGTCGCGCTCGTCCAGCATCTTGGCGATCTTTGCCGGCACTGCGGCCTGATCTTCTGCCGAAAGGCTTTCGTACCAGTCACCCTGAAACACGAAGCAGACGCCCGTATTGGTTCGCTGCGCCGGGTCATCGACCATGTTACGCAGCCACGGCGTGGCTTCGATCCAGTCGGTTACGATCTTCGCATTGGCATCGGCCCGTTCGAACATCGCCTTGCGGCCGCCAATCGACTGCGCCCATTCCAGCGCCGCGATGTAATCTTCGGTCGCGAGCAGCGAAGGTGTATTGATCGTGGCACCTTCGAAAATGCTGCGATTGATGCTGTCGCCTTTCTTGAGGCGAAACAGCTTGGGCAGCGGCCATTCCGGATCATAGCTTTCGATCCGCTCAACCGCCCTCGGGCTGAGGATCAGCATGCCGTGCTGGGCTTCGGAACCCATGACTTTCTGCCAGCTATAGGTCGTGGCATCGAGCTTGGGCCAGTCCATTTCCTGGGCGAACACGGCGCTGGTGGCGTCGTTGATCGTCACACCCGCGCGACCAGGCGCAAGCCAGTCCGTGTTGGGGATTTTCGCGCCCGATGTGGTGCCATTCCAGGTGAAGACGACGTCGTTCTCCTGCGGAACCTGCGTCAGGTCCGGGATTTCGCCATAATCGGCGTCCAGCACCTGCAAATCCTTCAGCTTCAGCTGCTTGACGGCATCCTGAATCCACACATTGCCGAAGCTTTCCCACGCCGCGACCGTCGCCGGGCGACCGCCGAGCATGGTCCACATCGCGCATTCAAGTGCGCCCGTGTCGGATGCGGGCATGATGCCAACCAGGTAGTCCTCGGGAATACCGAGCATTTCCTTGGACAGGTCGATGGCGTATTTCAGCCGCGCCTTGCCCACGGCAGAGCGATGCGAACGGCCGAGCGATTCGGTTTTCAGCTTGTCGAGGGACCAGCCCGGGAATTTCACCGTGGGACCGGAAGAAAATTGTGGGCGCTCCGGCTTGAGCGCCGGTTCGCTAGGTAGTGCAGTCATGTATTCTCTCCTTACAGAGAGCACGCGCGGCGTTGGGACCGCGTGGCCCACTGGCCGCACTAATGTTGCGCTGCAGCAAGTCAAGCATGCATAGGATTGCATCGACAGAATGATTTCCGCATCGGATCAACACCCTCTCGCCAAGCGACGTCGGGTTGCTTATGGCGCGAATGATGGAAACGAGCGATCTTCGGATTGCGCTGTTTAGCGGGAACTATAATTATACCCGCGACGGGGCGAACCAGGCACTGAACCGGTTGGTGGGCTACCTGCTGAAGCAGGGCGCAGCCGTGCGTGTGTTCTCCCCCAAAGTGGCGGAGCCCGATTTCGAAGCAACCGGCGAATTGTTTGACGTCCCCAATGTGCGGATGCCGGTGAAGGGGCGCGGCGAATATCGCATGCCTCTTGGCCTTAATGCCAAGGCGCGCGCGGCGCTGGAGGCGTTCAAGCCCAACATGGTGCATCTTTCCTCTCCTGATCCAACCGGACATGCGGCTCTGAAATGGGCGCAGAAGAATAATATTCCCGTAGTGGCATCGGTCCACACGCGGTTCGAAACCTACCCGCGCTATTACGGGCTCGCATTCCTCGAACCCGCGGTCGAAGGCATTATGCGCCGGTTCTACAACCGTTGTGACGCGCTTGTGGCACCTTCTGAAAGCATGATCGATGAACTGATCGCCCAGGGCATGCACACCGACATCGGGCTATGGACCCGCGGCGTGGATCGCGATGTATTCGACCCGTCGCGCCGCGATCTGGAATGGCGCCGCAGCCTTGGCCTCGCCGACGAAGATGTCGCCATCGCTTTCCTCGGTAGGCTGGTGATGGAAAAAGGCCTCGATGTCTTCGCCGACAGCATCATCGCGCTGCGCAAAAAGCAGGTTCCGCACAAGGTTCTGGTGATCGGAGACGGGCCAGCGCGCGAATGGTTCGAAAAGGCGCTGCCGGGCGGAACGTTTGCCGGCTTCCAGACCGGGCGTGACCTGGGACGGGCATTGGCCAGCGCCGATATCTTCCTCAACCCCTCCATCACCGAAACCTTCGGCAATGTGACCCTGGAAGCGATGGCGAGCGGCCTTCCTGTCGTGGCAGCTTCCGCCACGGGCAGTACGAGCCTGGTAGCGGACGGAGAGTCGGGCCAGCTCATTACGCCGGGTGACACTGAAGCATTTGCCGAGGCGCTCGCCCCCTATTGCGCTGACGACGCCCTGCGCCTCGCACACGGCAAAGCGGGCGAGAAACGCAGTCGCGCCTATAGCTGGGATGCGATCAACCAGGCGGTGGTCGATACCTATCTGCGGATCGCAAAGGACTAGCGACTAGCGAAGCACTCCAGCAGTTTTCATGCGGTAGGCATAAAACAGCCAAAAAGCCGCAATTAAGACGACGATATACATCATTGAACTGTCGGCGATCTGTCGCAGCTCGGGCGGGTAATCTGCGGTCCAGTAATTGACGAGGCCCAGAAATGCGCCGAGCAGCGATACAGCAAACACCGGTACGGCCAGCTTGTTGCGCATCATCAGCAGAATCGCAGCCAGCACACCGCCCCAAACGCCAAGCGCCCAGGCAGCGTGCGTCCACATCGGGGCACTGTCCATGAAAGCGAGTATGGCATCAGTCGTCCCTGCATCGAAGCCCATGCTTTCAAACCAACCGCGGTTTTCAGTCTGCGTCATCGTGTAGTCGGTGGCACCGAAGCCGTTCCAGAACAGCGCCAGCAATCCCACTACCCACACATGCCACGGGGCAGTGTTTCGATCAGTATCAGCCACAATCTTCTCCTCCCGTGAAACCACGAGCAAGCAAAATGAACTGCAAGAACCCTAGCGCAGAACGCCCTCGCGGCGCATCTTCAGCGCGTACCACATCATGAACAGCGTCGTGACCCAGATCGTGAGGTTGAGGCCGAGACTTTGCAGCTCTTCCGGAACCTCGATCATGAAATTCTGGTAGATTGTGGTGCCGACAAGGCCGACGATTGAAATGGCGATCGATATGACGGCCCAGCGCGAGCGCAGCAGCATCAGGACCGATCCGAAAAACGCACCCCACACACCCATGGCCCAAAGCGAATTGGCCCATGCGGGGAAAGTCTCGAAAAAGGCGATTTGGTCTGGCGTCATGCCCAGATCTTCAAGCTTGTCGAGCCGGGTCATCATATAGCTGAAGATGCCGACGGCATTCCACAGCAAGGTCAAAATCCCGACAACCCATAGGTGCCAAGGCGTTTTGGTCGGTTCGATTGTATTCATGGCTATCCCCTCCATTTGGTCGCCTGTTTCAGGGCAACTCATGGAGGGGATTTCTACCATGCCGGTTCGTGGCGGCCAAACCGGTTAATCAACCGAGCGGCTTGCGTCGCGTCAGAGCCGCTCGATCTTCTTGGCCAGCTCGTCGATCAGGTCGACAATCTCTTCGACATCGTCCTGCTTGAAACCGCCACTGCGATAACGGTTCTTCAAAACGCCGGCGAGGTTGCCCATCGCGCGGAACAGTTCTGGTGCGCCCTTGGGCTCGTCACCACCCTGCATCGCGGTCAGCCGAGCGATGATATCTGCGATCTCGTCCTCACGCTCTGCCAGCTCTTCCTTGCCGGCCTTGGTGACTTCGAAGGCCTTGCGGGCATCGTCACCTTTGCCCTTGGCCTTGGCTTCCTTGATCACGCCTTCATCGGCCAGCAAAGCCAGCGTCGGGTAGACTGCGCCCGGGCTTGGTTCATATTCACCGCCGGTCATTTCCCCAATCGCCTTGATCAGTTCATAACCATGGCGCGATTCGTCGCCGATCAGCATCAGCAGGGTCAGCCGCAACTCGCCCGAGCCGAACATGCGGCCACGCCTACGATTGCGTCTGCCTCCGCCGCCGAACGGCCCGCCCGGGCCAAAGGGGCCATCCGCGCCAAACGGGCCGTCCGACCCGAAATTGCGTGACCAGTTGTTGCCCGAATTGGCGGCCATCATGGCGATGAAGGGCCAGGTACCTTTGGCCATCTTCCTGCGATTTTTGCGTCCATGCATATTCTCTCTCCTGTGGGGGGCTCAAAAGATATGCTTAAGATATATCTTAGATGCATCATTGCAAGAGGCGGATGGCAATATCTGCCTAACGTCTTATGGGGATCGACCAATGTCCGATCTGTTTGGTGATGCCTCCCTGCCCTCTGCCGCGCAGGACGAACCGCGCGAGGATGCTCCTCTCGCCGACCGCTTGCGGCCACGCACGCTGGATGAAGTAATCGGGCAGGAACACCTGACCGGGCCGGAAGGGGCGATCGGGCGCATGGTTGCGGCAGGCAAGCTTTCCAGCATGGTGCTGTGGGGTCCACCCGGCACGGGCAAGACCAGTACCGCGCGCCTATTGGCCGATGCCGTGGGCATGCGGTTCGTTTCGATCAGCGCGGTCTTTTCTGGTGTCGCCGACCTCAAGAAAGCCTTTGCCGAGGCTGACAAAATGGCGGGTGCGGGTCAGAAAACACTGCTGTTCGTGGACGAGATCCACCGTTTCAACCGGGCCCAGCAGGACGGCTTCCTCCCCTTTGTCGAGCGCGGCACAGTCACGCTGGTTGGCGCGACGACGGAGAACCCCAGTTTCGAGCTCAATGCTGCGCTGTTGAGCCGCGCCCAAGTGCTGATCCTGCACCGGCTGGATGCAGAGGCGCTGGCCAAGCTCCTTGCGCGGGGAGAAGAACTGGAAGGCTCCTTGCCCCTGACCGAGGACGCCCGTGAAGCGCTGATTGCCAGCGCGGATGGCGACGGGCGGTTCCTGCTCAACCAGGCCGAAACACTTTACAACGCGAAAATCGCGGAGCCATTGGGTCCGGTTGAGCTCGGCCAGTTCCTGCAACGCCGGGTCGCGGTTTACGACAAGGATCGCGAAGGCCATTACAATCTAATCTCCGCGCTGCACAAAAGCCTGCGCGGCTCCGATCCGCAGGCAGCCTTGTACTATATGGCGCGGATGCTGACGGCAGGCGAAGAACCTCTCTACGTTCTGCGCCGCCTAGTAAGGTTTGCGAGCGAAGATATCGGCCTCGCCGATCCGCAAGCGCTGGTGCAATGCCTCGCCGCGAAAGACGCCTATGAATTTCTCGGGTCGCCCGAGGGCGAGCTCGCGATTGTTCAGGCCTGCCTCTTTCTGGCCACCGCGCCCAAATCGAACGCCGCCTATGTCGCGCAGAAAGCCGCCTTTCGCAGCGCGAAGGAAACCGGCAGCCTGATGCCGCCGCAAAATATCCTCAATGCCCCGACCAAGCTGATGAAAGATATCGGATACGGCAAAGGGTATAGCTACGACCACGAAGCTGACGAGGGCTTCTCGGGCGACAATTACTGGCCCGAGGAGATGGAACCGCAGACCTTCTACACACCGGTAGAGCGCGGTTTTGAACGCAAGGTCCGGGAACGGATCGCCTATTGGGACAAGCTGCGTCGCGATCGCACCGATGGCTAGGTTTGACCATTTCCTGGCAATCGACTGGTCCGGCGCGAAGGGCCCTCGGCAAAAAGGGATAGCAGCCGCCATTGCCGTGGCCGGGAGTGGGCCGCCTGTCCTGATCGCGCCCGGCCGCAACTGGGCGCGCGAAGACATCCTGCACCTGCTGCGCGAAGACCTACCGGCCAATACGCTGGTGGGAATGGACTTGGGCATTGCCCTGCCCTTTGCCGATTGCGACGCCTATTTCCCGGGCACAGACGAGAGCCCGCCCGATGCACGATCGCTCTGGGCCATGATCGACCAGATCTGCGCCGATGACCCCCACCTGGAAGCGAGCAGCTTCGTCGATCACCCTCAATTGTCGACCTATTATCGCCGTTCCGGCGGGCGGGAAGGCCAACGGTTTCGATGCGATGGTGCCGAGCACGGGCGCGGCCGTTTCCGGGTCACCGAGCACAGGCAGGGCAAGATGGGGTGCAAGCCCTATTCCAATTTCAATCTGGTTGGTGCTGCGCAAGTCGGAAAATCCAGCCTGACCGGCATGCGCCTGTTGCACCAGCTTGGCGGTGCGATCCCGGTATGGCCGGTTGACCCTCTGCCTTCCAGCGGCTCCGTCATCGTCGAAATCTACACCACGCTTGCCGCGCTCGAAGCACAAAGATCCGCGGCGCGCAGCAAGATCAGGAGCTGTGAGGAACTCGATATCGCATTGAAGGCACTCGGATGTGCTGGCGTCGGCGAAAGCGGCCCTATCGACGACCACAGCTCGGACGCGCTCCTGACCGCCGCGTGGCTGCGTAAGGTGGCCGATGAACCGGCACGATGGGCTCCAGAAGGACTTTCGGACAAAATTGCACGCACCGAGGGCTGGACATTCGGCGCAGTTTGAAGCAACGGGCGCTTCGCAACCGGGAACGTCATCGTTCCTGCACGAATATGGGCCGGCTTAGCTCAGTTGGTAGAGCAGTTGATTTGTAATCATCAGGCCGCGGGTTCGACTCCTGCAGCCGGCACCATTTTCCCAATCCCAGCGCATATTGCGATATTGGCTTCGGCCAAGAATCCCCGGGGCCTGTCAGTCGAGACGAATGTCGATATCGACCGCGCCTTTCGCTTCGACCGGCATGTAAAGACCGCTGCCCGTCGCCGCGATTTCGCCGTGGGTGACGGAGGACAAGGTGAAGGAGAGCGACGCTTCGCCAGCCGGCACATTGGCCAAACCGTCGCGAACCTTTGCCAGGATACGATCATAATCCTTCTGGAAGTTTTCGACCAGTGCCGCTTCGATTTCCGAGCGAATGTCATCAGTGTCGATAATGCGGATCAGAATATCTCCGGTCGTCTGGTCCATGTCGCCGAAAATCTTGAGATCATCGATCCGCACGATCTGACTGTCGGATTTGGTCACCGGCATGCCCGTCAGCCACACCTCACCCTTGGTCTTTTTCCAGCGCCCGGTCAGGTTGCCGACCGGCTGGGCGGTCAAGACTACGCCGACCGCAATCCTTCCCCCGGTGGTGGCGTAAACCTCGACACTCTCAAACTCGAGCTCTATCCGCCCCAAATCTTCCCGTTCGAGACCCTTTTCGGCAAACTTGGTCAGCGCGCGCAGAAGTACTGGCTCCAGCTCTGCATAATCCGCCAATACCGGGACGGTCGCGACAAAGCCGGTTCCGCCGCTGATCGCCCGATTGCGCCCGAGCGGCGATGCCACTGGCGGCGCGGGCTCTTCGCCGACAAACACCCGCGTCTGGGCCGAGAGCAGGACATCTGCCCGTAATTCGCGCCCGGTTACCCGGAATTCCCCGATGCCGGTGCTCTTGGGCTCTATGGTCAGCCAGACGGGCGGGTTTTCCCTGCTGAGTGACACACGGGTAAAACCGCTCGACCACAATTTGGCGACTTTCGGTCGAATAGGCTCCCGTGCCACCTGCCGTTGCAGGCTCGCCTCGACTCCGCGCAGGATCTTGCGAAGCTCGCGGTTGGCCGGTTTGGTGAAAGTGACGCGTTGCCCCAGAATATCGATGCCCGGCTCGCGCACCCAGCGATAGTTCAGATCGACATCGGCCTTGGGCCGCCAATTGCCTGTCACTGTGAAGCGGGTCGCGACTTCCATCATGGCCGTTGCAGTGGCGGTTTCCTGCTTGATCACTCCCCCAATATCGCGCGCGCGCACCGTCGCCGTCACAGGGAAACGCGCAACCAGCCGATTGCCCGCACCACGCAGCTGGATCGCGCCACGGCGAGCGTCACCCGTGATGCGGCATTTGACCTTGGGCGTGCGGGCAATTTGCCGGCCCAGCACGCGGATATTCTGGCGCGGCACACAGTTGTCGCGCCGCTCGTCGATCGACCACAACGTGCGTGGAACGTCTTTCTCCAAGCCGCGCCGGATGACATCCAGCGGGATGCCGATGGAGGTTACTATAACACTTTCGCTATCAGGAATTTCGGCTTCGGTTTCGACCCGGATCGGCTTGGGATAGTCGACGATCTCGACCCGTTGCAGGAAAACATAGGCCCCCACGCCCAGCGCGAGCGCCAGAAGTGCCAGCAAGCCGAGCAGCCATTTCCCCATTGCCTTCCCCCGTTACCGGCGAACGCTAGCCTCTTCCGCGATAACCCGCCACCCCTTGCTCGGGCACCCAAAGCCCTTCGGGTGGCGCCCCTGTTTGCCAGAACACGTCAATCGGAATGCCCCCGCGCGGATACCAGTAACCGCCGATCCGCAGCCAGCGCGGCCTCATCTCGTCCGCCAGCCGCTGACCAATGCCGACGGTCACGTCTTCGTGAAAGCCATTGTGATTGCGGAAGCTGCCAAGGAAGAGCTTGAGGCTCTTCGATTCGACGATCGTTTCACCTGGCGCGTAGTCGATCACGAGATGCGCGAAATCGGGCGCGCTGGTGACAGGGCACAGCGACGTGAATTCGGGCGCGGCGAAGCGCACCAGATACAGCGATCCTGCGCGTGGATTGGGAACATAGTCGAGCACCGCCTGATCTGGCGAAGCGGGCAAGGCGCTCTGCTTGCCGAGGAATTGCGGCTGCCCTTGTGCGGGTTTGTGTGTGTCGCTCATGCCGCGCATCTGCCGTGATCGCAGCCACAACACAAGCTGCCCGATTGACCGGGGTGATTAACAGACTATTCAGCGCGCGCCGTATCGGAGCGCAGTTTGCGCGACCGACAAATCAAGAAATACCGATGAAACTGCACCTTGCCCTTCCCCTCCTTGCGATTGCACTTGTGCTGCCCGCATCGGCACAGGCGCAGTCGGCGCGCGATTTCCAGTTACCACCCGCACCGACACCCAGCGCCACGCCGGAGGTACAGGGCCCGGTGGATGACAGCGGCGTCGTCCCCATTGCTCCGCGCGCAATCCCGACCGATGAACCAACCCCTTCTCCTGCAGCACCCGCCACGCAACCGGCACCCATTCTGACGCCTGCTCCATCCCCAACCCCGGGCCGGACGCCGCCCGCTTCGGCCACGACAGCTGCGCCAACCACCCGCCAAGCTACACCATCGGCAGCTGACCGGGCGGCAAACGAGCCTTCCGTAACGCCCGCTCCGGCCGCGACATCAAGCGCCAGCCCGACGGAACCGACATCGACGCAAGGGCCCACCTCCGCTTTGCCGACCGCCATTCCGGCTGATCCGTCGGCGCAGTCCGGGCCAGCCGCGCCTGACGAGCCACTTCAAAGTAGCGAGAGCGACTGGTCATGGCTCCTCTGGATCGCCGGACTTATTGTCGTCATAGCCGGAGCAACCTTTTTCTGGCGGCGCCGCAGCGGCATCGCATCAGCAGCTCCTGATCTTGCCCCTCCGGCTTTCTCGCCACGTCCGACCCCATCACCAGCCATGTCTGTGATCGACGATCTGCGGATCGAGGCTGAAGCGGTTCGGGTCAGCCGCAGCGTCATGAACGCGATGGTCGCTTATCGCTTGGTGGTGACCAATCGAGGCGGCGTTCCGGTGTCGGACCTAGTCGTCGGGGGCGATCTGACCAGTGCCCACAGCAAGGCGCCGATCGACCAGCAGGTTGCCGATCCCCACAAGCCTTTGCCGCAAATCCATACGATCGATCGTATCGCGCCTGGCCAACGCCAGGTAGTGAGCGGTGAAATCCGCCTGCCGCTGAACCAGGTACGCCTGATCCATCAGGGCAAAGTGCCGGTCTATATCCCACTGCTTCGCATCACCTTGTCAGGCGAAGGGCTGGAAACGCGTGCTCACACCTATGTGGTCGGTAAGCAACCAGCCGAAACAGGAGGGCGGCTACGGCCGTTCCGGCTCGATACTCCGCCGCAGAGTTTCGGCGATGTGGTGGCGCGGCCGGTCGGTTAAGGTATTCCCGGCATCTCGACGGGCACGCTTCCTCTCGCTAGGTCGATGTCCATGGATATGCTGGTAACGACAGATTGGCTGGAAAATGAGCTGGGCAGCACATCGCTGGTCATCCTCGATGCCTCGCTCCATTTGCCCGACGCCGGACGCAACCCGGCAGATGAATTCGCGGCTGCCCATATTCCCGGCGCCCGTTTCCTCGCACTGGCCGGATTGCACGATCCAGCATCGCATATGCCGGGCAAAGTGCCCGATGCCAGCCGGGTCGAGACACGCCTGACCGAGCTGGGAGTGAGCGCAGCATCGCGCATTGTCCTGTATGATGACAGCACCCTGCGCAGTGCCTGCCGCGCGTGGTTCCTGCTCCGCCTGTTCGGCCTGGAGGACGTCGCCGTGCTGGATGGTGGCCTGGGAAAATGGCGGGCAGAAAATCGCCCAATCGAAACGGATGTACCGGCTCAGGCATCGGGATCCGGAATTACGTTGGTCGCGGACCGCAAGGTTCTACGGGACAAGGCGCAAATGCTAGCCAATGTCGAAACCGGGGAAGAGCAAGTGATCGACGCTCGCGACCAAGCGCGTTTCTGCGGTACCAGCGAAGACCACGTCCATGGGCTGGCCGGAGGGCATATCCCCGCCGCCCGAAACCTGCCCTTTTCGAGCATGCTGCAACCGGACGGGACCTTTCACGACACAGCGACGCTCCGGCGGTTGTTCGAACAATGCGGTGCAGATCTGGATCGCACGATTGTCACCAGTTGCGGGAGCGGAGTGACAGCCTCCGTCCTCGCCTTCGCGCTGCACCTGACCGGTTTCGAGAATGTGGCGCTGTATGACGGTAGCTGGGCCGAATGGGGCGGCGATCCTGATACGCCCAAGGAAGTGGGAGCGGTCCGCTGAGCGAGAATGACGGCAAGGGCAAGGACGGGGCGAAGCGCGAGGGCATCGGCACCAAGCTGGTCGAGGCAGGGCGCCGCGAGGAATGGACCGGTCCGGTGGTCAATCCACCGGTCTGGCGGGCGAGCACGCATCTCTACGCCAATGAGGCCGAGCGCAAAGCGGCCAATGCCAACAACAATGACGGCCAATTCTACTACGGACGGCGTGGTGCCCCGACCCAATGGGCGCTGTGCGAGGCCCTGACCGAAATCGAGCCTGGCGGGTTCGGCACGATCCTTTATCCCAGCGGCACTGCCGCGATCGCGCAATCGCTGATGGCTGTCCTGAAACCCGGCGATGTCTTGCTGGTAACCGACAACGCCTATGATCCCAGTCGCAATATCGCGACCGGCATCCTCAAACGATTTGGCATCGAACCGCGATTTTTCGATCCTACGGACGTGGCAGGCTTCCCCGATAGGTTTTGCGAGCGCACCAAAGCCGTCCTGTTCGAATGCCCGGGCAGCCTGACGATGGAGGTGCAGGATGTTCCGGCGCTGACAGCTATTGCCAAAGCCAAGAGTGCCGTTTCGCTGGTCGACAATACCTGGGGCAGCCCGCTGGGCTTTCCGGCTCTGGAAAGAGGTTGCGACATTTCGATCATGTCGCTCACCAAACATGTCTCTGGCCATTCTGATGTCATGATGGGCTCTGCCACCGCGCGCGACGAAAGGCTTTACCGCCGCCTGCGCCGCACGGCCCAGCAATTGGGCAATATCGTATCACCCGATGATGCGGCCCTCATGCTGCGCGGGCTGCGGACGATGGAAGTGCGCTTGCAACGGGAAACCGAAAGCGCACTGGCCATCGCCCGCTGGCTGCAGGACCGCGACGAGGTAGCCCACCTCCTTTGCCCGATGATCGCGGGATGTCCCGGCCATGATATATGGAAACGTGACTTTACTGGTGGTTGCGGCCTGTTCTCTTTCGTCCTCAAAGGCCGCACTATCGAACAGCGCGCTGCCTTCATCGACGCACTCGACTTGTTTGGCATTGGGTATAGTTGGGGCGGGTTCGAAAGCCTGGTGATCCCGTTCGATCCTGCCGAAATTCGCAGCGCGACCCCGTGGCCACCAGCAAACTGGGACAGTGACAATCGCCTGGGCATTAGGCTATCGATCGGCCTCGAAGACCCTAAAGACCTTATCAAAGACCTTAATCAGGCCTTCACCGCAATGGACCAGGAATGACCGCCACCTCTGCCGCCCCTACGACGATTGCGCCAACGCCGTCTTCGTCCAGCCAAGCGGAGCCTGTGCCGCTGGTCGATCCCGAAACCGGCGAACCTTTGCTCGATCCCGAAACAGGCGAACAGTTGACCGGTGTCGCGGCGCAGGAGCTTGTCCCCGTTCTTGATCCGGAGACTGGCGAGCCATTGCTCGATCCGGAGACGGGCGAGCCGATCATGGCCGACCCGGAGACCTTTCCTGAACCCGAAGTTGCGCCGACCGAAGCCATCTCGACAGCCGAAGAAGCGAAGGTAGCGGTCACCGAGCGCAGCGAGACGATCGGCGGGATGGTAGAATCCATGGACGCCATGGCCATCGAACTGGGCAGCATGCGCCTCTCGCTATGGGATCTGGTTTTCGCCTCGGGAATCGTCCTGGCAGTCATTCTGGGTGCCTGGCTTGTGACCAAGGGCTGCCACGCATTGCTTGCCAGGTTTACCCGGCTGGACGGAACCCAGCGGCTGCTGACCGAGAAAATCTCGACTATCATCGTGTGGTCGGCAGCATTCTTCCTCAGCATTGATCTGTTGGGCATCGATCTGACAGCGCTTGCAGTTTTCTCAGGCGCATTTGGCCTCGCGATCGGCTTCGGTTTGCAGAAAACCTTTGGTAATCTGATTGCCGGGATCATTCTGCTGATGGACAAATCAATCAAACCAGGCGACGTGATTGCAGTGGCCGATCAGGCAGGTAATTCTACATTCGGGCAAATCCGGAAAATCGGCATTCGTGCTGTTTCGATTACCACGCGGGATCAGAAAGAGTATCTCATCCCGAACGAGAATCTGATGATCAATCAGGTCGAAAACTGGTCGTATTCCAGCAGGAATGTCCGTGTACAAGTGCCGGTCGGGGTCAGCTATGGATGCGACATCGATCTTGCCGAGAAGCTTATGCTGGAAGCGGCAAAATCGGTGGAGCGCATCAAGAAAACCCCACCGCCGACGATCTGGCTTGACGAGTATGGCGACAGCTCGGTGAATTTCATCATTCACTGCTGGATCTCCGATCCTGAGGACGGGATCGGAAATATCAAATCTGCCGTCTTGAAGAAGCTATGGTACCTGTTCCAGGAAGAAGGGATCGAGATCCCGTTCCCGCAACGCGATCTCAATATCCGCGGAAACCAGGCCTTCGACCAGCTTGTTGCAGCGATTTCCCAGCGCGTGAGGGACGACAAAGAGTAGCTTCCGGCCCGCAAACGCGCGCTTTCAAAATCTTTGCTACCTGCCCTGCGATCCATTCTCGCTGGCGACGCGACGCGCGCAGGACCATTTCGCCCGCATGGCAGAAACAGGCACTATCTATCTCGTTGGCGCAGGTCCGGGCGATCCGGACTTGCTGACCGTGCGTGCCGCCCGCTTGCTCGGGTCCGCACAAATCATCGTTCATGACGGGCTGGTGGATCGCTCGATCCTGGACCTTGCCCGGCCCGATGCGACTTTGATCTCGGTTGCCAAGCAGCGCTCCAAGCACACGCTGCCGCAAGAGGATATCAACGCATTGCTGGTGCGCGAAGCCCGCGCAGGCCGCGATGTAGTGCGCTTGAAGGGCGGCGATCCGCTGATTTTCGGACGCGGTGGCGAAGAGGCAGAAGCTGCCAGGGCCGAGGGCATTCGGGTCGAGATCATTCCCGGCATCAGCGCCGCAAATGGCGCTGCCGCCGCGGCGCAGATTGCGCTCACCCATCGTGACGCATCAAGCATTGTCAGCTTCGTGGCTGGCCAGTGCAAAGGCTTGAAAGACCAGAATTGGGCCGGCTTGGCCGGAGCCGGACGCACGCTGGTGATCTATATGGGCGTAAAGACCGCCCCCCAGATTGCCGAAAAACTGATGGCGGACGGGCTTGCCCCGCAAATGCCTGTCGCCGTGATCGAGAACGGGGCTCGCCCGAACCAGCGCGTATTACGCGGTATGCTCGCCGGACTGCCTGACCTGGTCGAGTCCGAGAGTGTCATCAGCCCTGCCCTTATCGTGATTGGCGAAGTAACCGCCCGTGACAATCTGGCGGTCGCCCGTCTGGCGCAGGAGGCAGCCGCATGAAGATACTGACCGGAAACGATCTGGAGAGCGGCGCAGTCGTGTGGTGGGACGGCCAGGATTGGTCCATCCACGTGAACGAAGCCGTCGATGTCGGTGAGGACGCCGCGGCAATCCTCGCCCGCGAAGAAGCGTCGCGCCGGGTCAATGTACCCTATGCCATCGAAGCCGAACGCGACAAAAACGGCGTGCGCCCCGCGCATATCAAGGATCGCGTCCGCGCCCTTGGCCCGACCGTCCGCCCCGACCTGACCCTCAAGCCCGCCGACCCCGATGCCGGCAACTGGGTGATCTGACATGTATAAGTATGACCAATATGACCAGGCGATGGTCGATGCCCGCGTTGAAGAATTCCGCGACCAGGCCCGACGCCGCATCGAAGGCAAGCTGACCGAAGACCAGTTCAAGCCCTTGCGACTGATGAATGGCCTCTACCTCCAGCTGCATGCCTATATGCTGCGCGTCGCAATCCCTTACGGAACGCTCAGTAGCTCCCAGATGCATACCTTGGCGGATATCGCGGACAAGTATGATCGCGGCTACGGGCACTTCACCACGCGCCAGAATATCCAATACAACTGGATCAAGCTGGAAGAAGCCGCAGACTTGCTGGCGGATCTCGCCAAGGTCGAAATGCATGCCATCCAGACCAGCGGCAATTGTATTCGGAATATCAGCTCGGACCATTTTGCAGGCGCTGCTGCGGACGAATTGATCGATCCGCGCCCGTACGCCGAATTGCTGCGCCAATGGTCGAGCTTCCACCCGGAATTCAGCTATTTGCCCCGCAAGTTCAAGATTGCGGTCATCGCCAGCGATACCGATCGCGCCGCAATGCGCCTACATGATATTGGCATCCAGATCGTCGAGAAAAACGGCGAAATTGGTGCGGCATTTTATGTCGGTGGCGGCATGGGCCGGACCCCGATGATTGCACCGCAGATCCGCGATTTCGTGCCGCTGGATCAGCTGGTCACATACTCCGAAGCCTGCTTGCGCGTTTACAATCGCCATGGCCGACGCGACAACAAGTACAAGGCCCGGATCAAGATCCTAGTCCATGAAATGGGTGCCGAGGAGTATACAAGCCAGGTTGAGGAGGAGTTTGCGCATCTCCTTGACCAGGGCGTCGAACCACCCCTGGCGGAACTGGAACGGATCAAGCCATTCTTTGACGATCCGGCTTTCGAAACCGGTCTGACCACAGAAATCGATCGATCCGATCCCGATTTCGCACTGTGGGCTGACCGGAACACGCATCCGCATAAGGCACCGGGCTATGTCTCCGCCGTTATCAGCCTGAAGCCGGTTGGCGGAATTCCCGGCGACGCGACAACCGCGCAAATGCATTTGATGGCCGATCTTTCAAAGCAATACAGCTTTGACGAAAGCCGGGTGATGCACACGCAGAACATCGTGTTGCCGCATGTGAAGATCGCCGATCTCCATGCCTTATGGACAGCGCTGAACGAAGCGGGGCTGGGTGAGCCCAATCTCGACCAGGTTGGTGATATCATCGCCTGCCCCGGCCTCGATTATTGCAGCCTCGCCAATGCCCGCTCGATCCCGATTGCGCAGCAAATCTCCGAACGGTTCGCCGCCAATGGCAAGGGCGATACGCTGGGCGAGCTCAAGCTGAAAATCTCCGGCTGTATCAATGCCTGCGGGCATCATCACGCCGGCCATATCGGCATCCTGGGCGTCGATAAGAAGGGTACCGAAAGCTACCAGCTGCTGCTCGGCGGGAGCGAGGCAGAAGATACCTCGCTGGCGAAGATCACCGGCCCCGGCTTTGACGAGGCGGGGATTGTCGATGCGGTGGAAACCGCCGCCGATGTCTATCTCGCGCAGAAGCAGGACGGGGAGCGTTTCCTCGACACCTATCGCCGCATTGGCATGGCCCCGTTCAAGGAGGCGCTTTATGGCTGATTCCCTCGGTACGAGCCCCGACGATGTGCAATTGCGCTATCGCGACGACGAGCCGGTCGACCATGCACAAGTGACAGTGGACGCGTTTCTCGAGCAGTCCAATTCTGCCGCGGTCCGGATTGAGCCTGGCGACGATGCACGCGCGCTGCTCCCGCATCTTGGCCGGCTGAAACTGGTCGAGGTGAATTTCCCCGCCTTCGGCGATGGCCGAGGCTACTCTGCCGCCCGCATCCTGCGCGAGGCAGGATACGAAGGCGAGCTGCGCGCCGTCGGCGATGTGCTGGTTGACCAGATCAACTTCATGCGGCGCTGCGGTTTTGACAGTTTCGCGCCAGAGCAACCTTTGGACGAGGCAGACGTGCAGGCGGCTTTCGAACGCTTCCAGGCTGTATACCAGTCCGCCGCCGACGCCCGCCGCACCGTGCAGGAGAAGCGCCATGAATGAAATGCGCTCTATCGATCGGATCGACACCGGCCCGCGGTTCACCCAGGCAGATGCTGATCGCCTGAACGCGATGTTTGAAGATGCAGAAACGCTACCTCTGCTCAATTCGGTGATCCAGGCCGGCTTGGCTGGCAATGTTACCACCGTTTCGAGCTTTGGCGCGGAAAGCGCTGTCTTGCTGCATTTGATCGCACAGGTCGAACCCGATCTGCCGGTTCTGTTTCTCGAAACCGGCAAACATTTCCCCGAAACGCTGGCCTATCGCGACGAACTGGTGAAGCGCTTCAGGCTGACTAATCTGATCAATCTTGTTCCCGAGGTGGAAGAATTGGCGGCCAAGGACGAAACGGGCCTGCGCTGGTCATACGATCCCGACGGTTGCTGCGAAATCCGCAAGGTCAAGCCGCTGGCAAAGGCTCTCGCTGGATACGATGCCAGTTTCACCGGTCGCAAAGCCTTTCAGAGCAGCACGCGCGCCAATCTGCCACGGTTTGAAATCGATACATCCGATGCCCAGGGCCGCCTCAAGATCAATCCGCTGATCGATTGGGATGCAGAACGTATTCAGGCCTATTTCGAAGAGCATGATCTGCCCCGCCATCCACTGGTCGAACAGGGCTATCCATCAATCGGCTGCTCCCCCTGCACCAGCAAGGTCGCGCCAGGCGAAGACCCCCGCTCCGGCAGATGGAAAGGCTGGGACAAGACCGAGTGCGGTATCCACGTGCCCGGCACAAACGACGCGGATGGCGATTTGCCACCGGGTTACGATCCGGCTTTCTGACCGGTCAGACCCAGCCGCGATCCTTGTACCATTTGGCAGTCGCTTTGAGGCCGTCCCGCGTGGGTATCTTGGGCACCCATAGGGCGGCATCCGGCTTGGCGTCTGGCGAAGAGACCCAGTCCGGATGGCACATATAGCCGACCCGGTCTGGTGTGAGTTTAGCCCCGTCACGCCGCAGCAGACCATCCATCCTTGCTGCAAATCCCAAGACGCCGCGAGACAGCCTGGGCACGAACGGTTTCTTGCCCATCGCCCAGCCAATCGCGAGTGCCAGGTCACGATGCTCCCACCCGCCGGGTCGGCCATCATCGGGTTCGAATATCTTGCTCGTAGTGTCGTCGTCGCTGGGCAATACCGCCAGAAGCAGGCGCGCCAGATCGCCAACATGAATCAGCGAGGTGTGCCCCTGCTTGGGCATCGGGACGACACCCATGCTGGCCATTTCAAACAAGTCGAGCATTTCCCCGTCGCGCGGACCATAAACAGCCGGAGGGCGGATGATCGTCCAGTCGAGCCCACTTGCTGCCACCAGTTTCTCGGCCCGAAGCTTGGACGCGCCGTAGCGGGACAATGCAGGCTCCCGTGCTGCGAGCGAGGATACAAAAACAAAGCGCGGCACCTTCGCTTCTAGCGCCGCTTCCACTACATTGAGCGTTCCCGTCACGTTGGCCGCTTCGAATTCTTGCGGATCGCGCGCGCGAACCTGTCCGGCAATATGGATGACCGCATCCACCCCATCGACTAGCTTGGCGAGCGCAACTGTGTTGGCCAGATCACCTTGTACCCAGTCCACGCCTCGACGTTTGTCCGGGATCGAGCGCGCAAGCGAGCGCATCTTGATGCTGCGTGTTTCGACCAGGTCGACCAGCGCCTGCCCGACAAAGCCGGTCCCCCCCGTTATCGCTAGTCTCATAGCATCACCATGTGGTCGCGATGGATTACCGTTGCCCGCGGGGAATAGCCGAGAATGTCGGCCTGGTCAGCCGCTCTTTTCCCGGCAATGGCCAGGCATTCGTCGACCGCATATTCGCTCAGGCCCTGGGCCAGTTTGCGCCCGCCCATATCGCAGATGGTGACCAAATCGCCGCGCTGGAAAGCTCCGGAAACGCCAATGATCCCGGCGGCCAACAAGCTGGCCCCATCGCGCAACGCCTGGGCGCATCCCTTGTCGACCCGAAGCGAGCCAGCCGGGGCCAACCTGCCTCCGAGCCAGCCTTTGCGCGCACTGTTGGGCTCCTGCGCCAAGAACAGAGTACCAATGCCTTCATTGAACACGCGTTTGATCGGATGATCAGCCGTTCCGTTGGCAATAGCCAAGGCAACACCTGCGCGGGTTGCCATTTCTGCGGCCTGGATTTTGGATACCATTCCGCCCGATCCGAGGCCCGAACCGGACCCGTCGCTGGCCATCGTGCGGATAGAGGAATCGATCGTGTCCACCACCGATAGCAAACTTGCACCATCCTCGTCCGGGTGCCGGTCAAACAATCCGTCCACGTCAGACAGCAGCAGAACCGCCTGCGCACCTGCTGCCTGTGCCACTCGCGCGGCCAGCCGATCATTATCGCCAAAGCGGATTTCTTCAGTGGCGACACTGTCATTCTCGTTGATCACCGGAACGGCGCCCGCATCCAATAGCCGACCCAAGGTCGCAGACGCATTGAGGTATCGCCGCCGGTCTTCCAGGTCATCCAACGTTAGCAGCATTTGTGCTGTAACAATGTCGTGCCGCGCGAACCCTTCGGACCACAATCCGGCCAAGGCAATCTGGCCTACCGATGCCGCTGCCTGCGCATCGGACAGGCTCCCTCGACCGCCGACGGGCAAGCGCAACCGCGCTGCCCCCAAGGCAATCGCGCCGGAGCTGACCAACACAATCCTTTGCCCTGCCTGGTGAAGACCTGCGAGAGTTTCGATCAGCCCGTCGAGCCAATCCTGCCGGATCTGCCCCCCGCCATCGACCAGCAAGGCAGAGCCGAGTTTGACCACCAGCAGCGGGCACGCGGTCTTGTCTTGCAAGTCGTTCAGAGTCCGGATGGCCATGCAATGCGCCTAGCGGTCTATTGGGCCAATTTGAAGCGCCTCAAATGGGCGACCATTCTCCGTCACTATCGCCTTCTTCTTCCGGCGCGGCATTGGTCTCGGTCGAGGTTTGTTCTGGCAAGTAGCCAAGAACGGCGTCGAGCAGCGGCTCCAGACCTGCCCCGGTCGCACCTGAGACCGCGAAGACCTCGTCTGCCCCGGCCTCCAGCAGTTCTTCGGCAAAGGCCGCTGCGAGTTCTTCGTCCGCCAGATCGAGCTTGTTGAGCGCGACCAGCTGCGGCTTCTCGTGCAGTCCCGCGCCATAAGCCTCGAGCTCGGCATTTACTGTTCGAAACGCTTCAGCGGGATCATCACCGGAAATATCGACGAGATGGATCAGGACCCGGCAACGTTCGATATGGCCCAGGAACCGGTCACCGATTCCGGCCCCATCCGCCGCGCCTTCGATCAGGCCGGGAATATCCGCCAGCACGAATTCGCGCGCCTTGTGATGGACCACGCCCAGCTTGGGCACCAGCGTGGTGAATGCATAATGGCCAACCTTGGCCTTCGCATTCGAAACCGCGTTGATAAAGGTGCTCTTGCCGGCATTCGGCAGTCCCAGCAGGCCCACATCGGCCAGCAGTTTGAGCCTGAGCCAGACCCACATTTCCTCGCTTGGCGTGCCCGGCTGATGCTGGCGCGGCGCCCGGTTGGTGCTGGATTTGTAACTCGCATTGCCGCGACCACCCATCCCACCTTCAAGCAGTACAACCTGCTCACCCACTTCGGTAAAGTCGGCCAGAATCTCTTCCTTGTCCTCGGACAATATCTGCGTACCAACGGGCACCGGTATCACCAGATCGGGCGCACCAGCGCCGGTCTTGTCCTTGCCCTGCCCGTGCTCGCCGCGCTTGGCCTTGAAGTGTTGGGCATAGCGGAAATCGATCAGCGTATTGAGACCCTGCACCGCCTCGAACACGATATCGCCGCCTTTGCCGCCATTGCCGCCATCAGGCCCGCCATATTCGACATATTTCTCGCGCCGGAAGCTAACAGCCCCGGGGCCACCCGCACCGGACTTGAGGTAGATTTTAGCCTGATCGAGAAAATGCATGGATGCCACCTAGGGATTTGCGCACGGAAACGGGAGTCTTTGTTTTCCATTAGCCACACGCAACGGGCGGCGGAACACGCCGCCTTGGCCGATCGATTGTCAGGCTGGCCTAGCGGCCGACGCGAGGTTTAGCCGTCCGGATCGTCCGTTCCCGGCTCCGACTGGACTACCGGCGTGGAGGAAAACACAATCCCGCCAGAGTCGGGCTGTGGCGCAGGTGCCGTCTCGAACCCTGGCGCAGGTGTCGTATCCAGCACCGGTGCCGCCTCAACCGCCGGAGCCGCCTCGCTCGATGGAGCACTCTCGCCCGGATCGACCGATGGCAAGACCTCTACCGTGGCATTGGCCGCCCGCGCCTCGGTAATAGCCTGGCGCGAAATACCGTCGGGCGTCTCGCGCAGCAGCACCTGTTCTGCCGGGGTCGGCGCAAGGGAGCCTGTGCGCGGCACAGAGGTCACCGGTGTTCCTGGAACAGCGTTGACGCCATAGGTGGCATTCCAGCTGGCCAGGTCGCGCTGGTAGCGTTCGTACGAGCTGAAGAAGTCTTCAAACACCGCATCGAGGCGCGGCAACGAACGGGCCGAAAAGCTCTCCAGGTCGGCCGGTGCTACTGTCAGCGATGCCGCGCTTACTTCCAGTGCTGCCTGGCAAAAGCCACGCTGGGCCGGCGGCAGGGCGTAAAAATTGTAGACACGCGTCATGTAACTGTCTTGCTCACCCCGATAGGAGCGGCGACCAAAACGATCACGAAATTCGCGGGTCACCGCCGAATTGGCGGTTCGCAGGGGCCGGCGGAAATTGGTCAGAAAAGCCGAATAATTCGGCAGAAGATTGGCAAATTGCGGATCCTGGCAATTCAGCGTGGCGACATTCAGCGCCGCGCGCATGTTCCAGATCGTCTGGGCAGGTGTGATCCCGGCATTGATCGTCTGGCGCACGCCATCGGCACCTATTTGCGGGATGGACATCATCGTCGATGCACCCAAAGGCGGGCGCGGGCGATACGGCACAAGTTGTACTGGCGGCGGCGCGGCCACGGGGGCCGGTGGTGGCGGCGCAGGCGTTGCGCAGGCAACAAGCGAGGCGAGGCCTAACGCCACGGCGACAAGACGGATTCTTTGGAAAACTGGCGTGATCATGCGGGTGCAACCCTCCTAGGTCCGACGATCATGACAAGGCGTGCCCTGCCTGAAACTGAAGGATCGTCCCTAACCCGCCCGTGAAGATATGAAAATGCCCGAGGTGCAATTTGCACCCCGGGCACGATCAATTGAGTCATTCCTGCGACAGTGCGCGGGAAATGGCCGTTCCGGCCTATTCGCGGGCCGCACCCATGAAGCGCAGCAGGAACAGGAACATGTTGATGAAATCGAGATAGAGACTGAGAGCTCCCAGGATCACCATCTTGCCAACTGGATACTGCGCCGCAACGCCCGGGTTCGAAACCGCAAGCTGCTGGATCTGCAGATACTCAGTCTTGAGCCGCTGCGTATCGTAGGCGGTCAGGCCTGCGAAGATCAGTACACCGAGGAAGCTGACAGCCAGCTCGAGCGCACTTGACTGGAGCCAGAAGTTGATCACGCTGGCGATGATGAGGCCAATGACACCCATGATCAGGAAGCTGCCCATTCCGGACAGGTCCTTCTTCGTAGTGTAGCCGAAGAGGCTGAGACCCGCGAAGGCGCCCGCCGTGGCGAAGAATGTCGCTGCGATCGAACCGCCGGTATAGACGAGGAAGATCGTAGAAAGCGAAAGACCCATCAGGATCGCGAAGCCCCAGAACATCATCTGCAAGGTTGCGGTGCTGAACTTGTTGCGGCCGAAGCTCATCGCGAAGACCACTGCCAGCGGAGACAAGGCCACAAGCCACATCATTGGGCCGGAGGCGAATGTCAGGGCCAGGCCCGATTGTGCTGTGAGCATTGCGACGACACCGGTCAGCAAAATGCCCGATGCCATGTAATTGTAAATCGACAGCATATGCTTGCGCAGGCCCGCATCAAACGTGGTGCGCGAAGCAACGTCGCCACCTGCGCGCGGGACGGAGCCGAAGCCCGTCTGCGACTGCCGGGGGTCGTTCCAATTTGCCATTTCGATCCAAACTCCTTCTGTCCGGCAGCCCAATAGCTCCGGTATGGGGTCAATATCAGCCCAAAACCGCCGAATTTCAAGGGCAATCGCGGTCTTTTCGATGAACAGCGATTAACCCTGGCGACGCGCCTGGGCCGCCATTTCAGCGCCCCTGTCGCGCGCAGAGTGGAGCGTATCGGTGAGCAGGGTAATAAGGGCATCATCGCCATCCAGCACGTCCAGCCCTTTCTGGGTCATTCCGCCCGGGCTCGCCACACGCTGCGCCAGCTCGCCTGGGCTGAACTCGGAACGCGCCGCGAGGGCAGAGGCACCCTCGACCATCTGGAGGGCGAGACGCCCTGCTTGCTGTTCCTCCAGACCCAGACGGGAAGCTGCAGCGGCCAGGGCGTCGATAAAGCGATAGGTGAAGCCGGGACCCGATCCGGCCAAGGCCGTGACGAGATCGAAATCCCCTTCGCTTTCAAGCCATTCGGCAGAACCCAGTTCCTGGGCGAGCGCTGTAATGTCGACCTTGCCAGCTTCGGACAAGCCTTCCGCCACAAGGGCATTGGGCGACTTGCCCAGGGCACAGGCCAGATTCGGCATGAACCGCACAATCGCCGCGGCATCGGCAAATCTGTCGCGCAGGCTTGCCAGTTCAACCCCGGCGAGGACGGATATGACAACCGTCTCAGGCCCGACGGCATCCTTCAGCCCAGGCGCGACATCGTCCAGCATATGCGGCTTCACCCCGAGCAATACGACATCGAAGGGGTGTGCGGGCCACTGCGTCACCATTTGCGCGCCATCGGGCACATCTTTGCCGCGCGGGTGATAGATCGTGAAAGTAGTGGCGGGCCGGCCGGCCTTGAGCCAGCCTTCGACCATAGCGCCCGTCATGGTGCCAAAGCCGACAATGAGCATATTGGTAATGGACATAGTCAGGCGTGCTAGCGCGCCCGGGCTGCTTTGTCAGGCCTCACCTATCGCATCGACCATCGCCGCATCGAGCGCGTCGCGTGGGGCCTTATCCCCCCACAACACGAATTGGAATGCGGGGTAGAACCGGTCACATTCGTCCACCGCAGTCTCCACCAAGGCTTGCGCCTGACGTAGACTGAGCATCCCGTCATCAGGTAGCAGCGTGCCGTGGCGATAGATGATGACGCCGCCGTTCGACCACATGTCGAAATGGCCCAGCCACATCTGTTCGTTGATCAGTGCGAGCAGCTCTTGCGCCGCGCCACGCTTGTCTTGCGCTACGCGAATATCCGGAATGCAGACCAGTTGCAGCACATTGTCTTCCGCCCGCCAGATTCCGCGCAGCTGGAATTTTGCCCAACTGCCCTGCACCTCGCCTGTGATCTCGTCGTCGGAGAGCTCCTCGATCGACCAGCCACGCGCTTCGAACAATGCGGCGAGCATATCCACCGGCGCGGCATCATCATTGCCCTGGAATTCGCTGAGGGGACTGGTCATCGCGGGGGATTTATGGATTGCATGGCAGCGACATGGCCCGCCCGGTGCCGATCACGCAATGGCTGCTCCACCGATCCTTGGGGAGAACCAATCCAGCTTGTTCAAAGCATGTGCAAAAGCCGCCGAATTGCCTAACGCAATTGTTCGATTTCCTGCCCTTCGGGGCTGGTGAAGGTGAAGGCATCAATGCCTTTTTCCTTCATTTGATTCAAAGCGTTGCGGGCCGCTGTACGGCTCGGGAACGGCCCCGCAAGAAGCCGGTTGGTTTGCCCCCATGGGGTAACATAGGGGTCCTTGTCTGAGAGCAGCGGCGCAGCCTGACGACTGATACGGCGCCAATCGAAACGGAGCGCACTGCGGTCGCGGCCCGTTGCCACCTGGACCCAAAAACGGCTGGGATGGGCAGGCTTTTCCGGTTCCGCTTCAGGCGCTTCCTCCACCTCGCGAGGAGGCTCGATCGCGCTGATATCGACGGCACCCCTTGCAGCGGTAACCGGCGGCGCTACCGGTCCGGCCAAGTCGGCAAACGCGTCGAGCACCGAGGGCGTCGGAGCGGGAGGAGCGGGTGGTGTAGAAGGTGTGGCCGTTGGGGCCACCGATGCTTGTGCCACGGTGCTGGCAGGCGATGGAGCATCGGATACGGACGTCACCGCAGATGGCTGCTGGGCCGACCGAGACTGATCAAGCTGCGCAAGATCGAATCCTGGCGCGGGCGAAGTATCCTCAATCGAAGCCACAACAACCGGAGGAGTGGATACCGGTTCTGGCGTCTGCACTGACACAGCAGCCTGTGCCGGTAACGCCGCAACCGGCTGGCTTTCAGCCGCCGTCGCGACGACCTCCTGGGCCGCTGGTTCTACGCTGGCAGGCGCGTCCTGCACTTCCACTTCCACCGGCTCATTACGCGCGGCCTCGGCCGCTCGTTGCGGAGCTGCTTCAACCGCACGGACTACGCGAGGGCGTTCACGCGAACGGGTCAAGGGATCCGAAGCGGATTCGCGGCGCGCGGCGCTGGCGAGTCTTTCGATACGATTCTGCTGGGCGCCGGCCGGCGAATCAGGGTTGGCAGGCACCGCTGCAACGGATCCAGTCGCCGGCGTGCCGAGTGGCTCACCTGAGGGGGCAAGCCCGGCGTCTGCGGATCGAGCTGTGCTGCTGCTCGCTGCCGAACCTGCCATTCCGGCAATCCGGGGATCATCCCGCCCGATCTGCGCGGCTCCCGGATAAATGCCCAAATTCGCGGCAGCAGCCTGCTGCGCTTTGGTGAGGCGTGGCATATAGCGCAGATAGGGCGCCAGTTGGTCGGCCATATTGCGGGGCATCACGGCTTCGGTAATCGCCACCGCCTCGTCTGCCCGTCCCAAAATCGCCAACCCGAAAGCGCGCGTGCGATAGGAGGCAAAATCGCGGCGCGCCAACAGTGGACGCAAGGTCTGTTCGAAGCCTTGCCGATTGCCGTCAATGGCCTGACTCAGCGCCAACCGGCGTGAAACCTCTGCGGATTCTCCGCGCGACAGTGCTCGTCTGTAGGCGGCTTGCGCCTCGCGGTTGTTGCCGACCAGATCGAAAGCCAACCCATGGTCTGCTGCCAACCTGACGATTTCTACCCCGCCCTCTTCAGCTTCCCGGAACAGCCGCAACGCTTCTACAGGCCGGCGCTTGCGGACATAAGCCGCGGCCTTGCCTGCCTTCGCGCGCGGATCACCCGGCGCAAGCTCGTCCGCCCGGCCAAAAAATCCCACTGCCGCATCCACATCGCCGAGCTCGAGCGAAGCGGTGCCGGCAGCGATCAGGGCATCGAGATTGCGGGGATTGCGCGCCAACCTCCGCAGCGCGGTGTTGAGAGACTGGGCTGCAGGCGGCGGAAGCGGCTGGACCACAGCGGTGCCCGTCCCCTGCGCCATGGCGGTGGCAACAGGCAACGGAACAATCACAGCCGCCGCAACTGCGGAAGCCTGGAAGAAGCGTAGTCTTGCCATCAATGGTCCTAACGCTGCTGGCCTAAACAGTTCCAGCTGAACCGCGCCAAAATCAGGCTACGGGCGGATTTTCAAGCGTTATTGGTTGTTCTGCCGCCCGAGGAAGCGCGGAATGTTGAGCGAGCCGCCCTCGTCATCATCTTCACCGTCTTCATCTTCAGGCTCGTCCTTGGACGAGCTGCCACGCGACAGGCTGGCCATTCTCTCGAACAAGGTGCTGCCGCCAGCATCACCGCCGCCATCACCGGAACCGGCGCCACCGGCAACCAGTCCGCGACGCTTGCCTGCGGCAGGAGCGGGTTCAACGGGCTCATCGCGTTCAGCCAGACGGTCTGCATCACCGAGCAAATCATCTCCACCTTCTGCGGAGCCCCCTTCGGCAGAACCGCCTGCCGATTCTGCGGCACCGTCGGCCTGCTGGCCTTCGGTCAGATCGAGCGTATCGTCTCCGGCCGGCTCGGGCACATCGCTCCAGTCGTCCGTGCTCGCATCGCTGTCGCCACTTTCAGCGGCAAAGCCGTCCTGGTCATCGATCGAACTGCCGAACTGGCTATCGTCGGTTGCATCTTCGGGGTCGGCTGCCTGCTCGGGATCTTCATCGCTTTCATTGCGCATCCCGGCGAGGGGATCGACAATGCCTTCGACGTCTTCCGCCTCATCATCGTCTTCATCCGAAGCGAGATCGGTCATCGAAAGGCCGAGAGGTTCTACCTCGTCGGTCGGAGCGTCGAGCGACATGCTGTCGCCGCCATCATCTTCGAAGGCTTCGTCTTCTTCCGGCAATTCCAGAACCGGGCGCTTCGGCGCACGGCCCCCGCCCAGCGACATGGCCTGCGAAGTCGTGACCGCACCGGCCTCTCCCTGTTCGATACCGGTCGCAACGACCGATACACGGATCTTGCCGTCGAGATCGGGATTGAATGCCGAGCCCCAGATGATGTTGGCGTCTTCATCGACCAGCTCGCGAATATGGTTCGCCGCCTCGTCGACTTCGAGCAGCTTCATGTCTTCGCCACCGATGATCGAAATGATCACCCCCTTGGCGCCAGTCATGCTGACCCCATCGAGCAACGGATTGGCAATCGCACGCTCGGCAGCTTCGAGAGCACGGTTCTCACCCTCGCCCTCGCCGGTGCCCATCATGGCCTTGCCCATTTCCTCCATCACCGATTTCACGTCGGCAAAGTCGAGGTTGATCAGGCCAGGCATCACCATCAAATCGGTGATCGAGCGCACACCCTGCTGCAGCACTTCATCGGCCAGCTGGAAGGCTTCCTTGAAGGTCGTTTCCGCCTTGGCGATCAGGAACAGGTTCTGGTTCGGGATTACAATCAACGTATCGACATGCTTTTGAAGCTCGTCGATGCCGGCTTCTGCCGCCCGCATCCGTCGCGTACCCTCGAACAGGAATGGCTTGGTCACGACGCCGACGGTCAAAACACCTTTGCGCCGTGCCGCCTCGGCAATCACGGGGGCCGCACCTGTGCCGGTACCGCCGCCCATACCTGCTGCGATGAAGCACATGTTCACGCCGTCGAGAATGTCTTCAAGCTCGGCGACTGTTTCTTCAGCCGCAGCCTTGCCCACTTCCGGTCGCGCGCCCGCACCAAGGCCGCCGGTAATATCCGGGCCGAGCTGCAATCGCTGTTCAGCGGACGATGTGTTGAGCGCCTGTGCATCGGTATTGGCGACGATGAAATCGACGCCTTCGATCTGCGCCGCAATCATGTTGGCGATGGCGTTGCCGCCAGCTCCCCCAACACCAATCACCGCAATGCGGGGCCGCAGCTCGTCGCTGGTGGCAGGGCCAATATTGATGCTCATGACGCTTTACTCCAAGGGCCGGATCGGCCGGGAAATTCAGGTTTCAGCACTGTGACACAAAGCGAATCATGCTTGAATCACATGTCCACGCCTTATCCACAGGGGTTTGCACGTATCTGTACACAGGCCCACTGCCCCGCAGCGGGTATGGCTGCCTGCCAACGATTAGAAATACTCCTTCGCCGCACGCACGATGCGGCTGACCAAACCGAGGCCGGAATAGCTGGTCGTTTCCTGATAGCGATTGCTGATCGAACGAATATCGACCGGATCGTCGGCCGCATAAAGGCACAGTCCGGCCAATGAGGCGAAGCCGGGATTGCGCATGGAATCGGGCATACCACGCAGGTCCGGCGGCTTCCCGACCCGGACCGGACGCCCCAGTGCGCCCTGAGTGAAATCTGCAATGCCCGCCAGTTGCGACCCGCCTCCGGTCAAGACCACCTGGCCACGGGCATTCGCAAAGTCCAATTCTTTCAGAGCTTTGCCAATCTCGTCGGTCAGTTTGGAAAGCTGCTCGGTAATGACCGACACCAGCTCGGCGCGGTTGACCTTGTGATCTTCGCTGACGCCGTCCGCAGGTGCATTGACCGGCACCATTTCACGATGGTCGGTCGGGCTGGCGATGGCTGATCCGGCCAGGCACTTGAGCCGTTCGGCCTGGAACCGGCGAATACCGAAAGCGCTGGCAATCGCGTCTGTGATGTCAGTCGAACCGAGCGGAATGGAAGTCAGGCCCCGCAGCATGCCATGCTTGAACACGCTGACATTCGTG